>NZ_JBALEQ010000060.1:0-67061 GCF_036917775.1 Nostoc sp. | reverse complement strand
CCTCAAACCTCATAAACAACTCTATTTTCAGCGTGGTTTTTCTGCCCTCTCCCTTATGCAGCAAACTTTATAGGTCGCTTGTCACCCTCTGAGGACTTTTTCTAAATTATGAAATTAATTATAAAGGCAATCTTTAGTATTTGTCGAGATATTAATACCCAAATAAAACAACCTTAAAGCGAAAAAATAACCATTGTATTTTTGTTTAAAATTAATTGAGTTAACATTTAATCAAGTAAATAAAAAATGTTAACCTCCTGCAAAATATTAACCCTTGTAATTGTATATTTATCTCTCTAAACTTTTAGATAAAGACTTAAAAGTAAGTCAACTACATTCCAAATTAAGAATCTAGTGAACCTAAGAATATTGAACCAATATGATACCTAGATCCCTTGGTGGGAAAAAAATCGCAATTCTTCTAGAAAGTGAGTTCATTCCTGAAGAAATTGAAGCATATCAAAAGCGCTTTTCAGAACTTCAAGCAACAGTACATCTGATGTCTAGACTCTGGAATCAGCCGAGTGTTCGCTTTTTCAGTGATGAAGATACGGGCAATACACCTAAAACCATAGACGTAAACATTGATTTTCAAAATGTAGATGTTAACGATTATGCGGCTGTGATTATGTCCGCTAACTATACCAGTGTTCGTCTACGTTACTTTGAGCCACCAACAGGTCAGCCAATCAGTGCAGAACAAGTTCGCACTTCACCGGCTGTACAATTTTATGCCAGCGCAATGGTAAATCCCAGGATTATTAAAGGCGCACTTTGCCACGGTCTTTGGATTGTGACACCAATACCAGAATTGCTCAAAGGGCGACAAGTTATCTGCCACGAGGTAGTCCTTGCAGATATCATCAACGCTGGTGCAATTTATACTCCATCACCTTCAGGTGTTGTGGTGGACGGTGACCTTGTGACTGGTCGTTCAAAACACGAGGTTGAACCATTCATTGATGCGATTACTGAACAAATCCAACAATTATCTATTGCCACTAATCGTTTCTCAGGCAGAAGAGCTAATACCTCAGTTTCAAGGCTGAAAGTTGCCAGCTAAACCCCGTCTATTTTGAAACCGGGAGTTTTTAAGGAGAGTATATTATTCGGTCGTGGCTTGAGTTCTGAGCTTTACCTTAATTCCAAAAACTACGGTTTTCAAGGTAGACGCGGTTTCATTATCTCAAAACAAATTCATGATTAGGAGACAATCTTGTGAAAAAAATTCTCATAATTTTATCGGAATATGGTTATTGGGGTGAAGAACTGGTAGGCCCCCTAGAAACTTTTGATGCTGCGGGGTATCAGGTTGATTTTGCAACTCCAACAGGAAAAAGACCAGTAGCACTTCCTCCGAGCATGGACCCTACTTATGTTGACCCACCTTTAGGTCGGCCAGTTGTTTCTCAAGAGATGGCTGAAAAAGTCAAGCGCTTAGAAGATCCTAAAAATCCACGGTTAGACAACCCAATCATCCTGTCACAATGGTTGCCCGATCGCCCTTACTGGAGTGCCGAAAAATTCCTGCGGGAAATGGAAGCATACAACAATGCTCTCGACGAAATACAGCCAGATTTGGATCAATACGATGCACTATTGATCGTGGGTGGTAGTGGCCCGATCGTTGATTTAGTCAATAACCATCGCGTTCATGACTTGATTCTCAGCTTTTACAAAAAGGGCAAAGCGATCGCCGCAGAATGCTACGGTGTAACTTGTTTAGCCTTTGCTCGTGACTTAGCAGACCGCAAGAGCATTATTCAGGGTAAGCACGTCACAGGTCATTGCAAGGAATATGATTACAAAGATGGTACAGGGTTTGTCGGCGCAGACATCAACATGGGGCCACCTCCCTATCCTCTAGAGTATATTCTCCATGATGCTACTGCCCCAGACGGAGCATATCACGGTAATTTTGGCAAAGAAATCTCTGTGATTGTTGATTATCCCTTTATCACAGGTCGATCTACCGCAGACTCTTATACAACCGGTCAGAAGTTAGTGGAAGTTCTCGATAAAGGACTGAGGCGGTACGGATGGTAAGCTTGACCAAACAGACCAACGAAAAGCCTTTGATGGCTAACAGAAATGGTCGCTTTGCAATTATTGAACAACTTCTGGCAGATGGTATAGAGTACATGTTTGGTAATCCTGGCACAGTTGAGCAGGGTTTCCTAGATGCGTTAAAGGACTATTATCCAGAATTTAAGTATATCTTTGCACTGCAAGAAACAATCGCAGTCGGTGCTGGGGATGGCTATGCCCGCGCCACCAAAAAGCCTACGATTGTCCAACTCCATAGTGGAGTCGGTTTAGGAAATGGCATCGGCATGATTTATCAGGCTATGCGCGGTCATGCACCATTAGTAGTTCTGGCTGGCGAATCTGGTATCTGCTACGATGCGATGGATGCCCAAATGGCAGCAGATTTAGTCAGCATGGCCAAGCCTGTAACAAAATGGTCAACTAGGGTCGTCGATCCCTCTTCTTTGTTACGCGTGTTACGCCGAGCCATCAAAATAGCTGCTACACCGCCGATGGGGCCGGTGTTCGTCTCCCTACCGATGGATATCCTTGATGCTGTTAATTATGAAGAGGTTGTTCCGACTTCTTTTCCAGTGACAAGGGTTGCTCCTGAACCAGAGCAACTGGAAACAGCAGCAAGTTTATTGGCCGCGGCTAAACATCCCCTGATTATTATGGGCGATGGTGTAGCTTTTTCCGATGCCCAGGCTGAATTGACATATGTGGCCGAACTCATCGGCGGACAAGTCTGGGGAGCAGACTCATCGGAAGCGAATATGAGTGCTAGCCATCCTCTGTTCGGAGGGTTACTAGGTCACATGTTTGGCGATGATAGTCGTCGGGTTACATCCCAAGCAGACGTAATCTTGATTGTTGGAACCTACGTTTTTCCAGAGGTATTCCCAGCGCTGTCTGGAGTTTTTGCTCCTTCAGCCAAAGTAATTCACATTGACTTGAATACTTACGAAATAGCGAAGAATTTTCCGGTGGATCTTGGCCTGCTTGGCGATCCGAAAACTAGTCTGAGCAAATTAGCGATCGCCCTTGAATCAACTCTGACACCCGAACAGAAAAAAGAGGTTTTTGTCAGAGCTAGCCAAATAGCTGAGACTAAAAAGCAGGAATCGGTGGCTCGACTTGAGGCTGACAAGGCAGTTCGGGATGCAGTACCTCTGCACATGACTCGTTTTGCCGAGGAATTAGCTGCTCATTTACCAGCAGATGCAATTATTTTCGATGAAGCCATTACCAATTCTCCGGAACTTTGTCGGTACATACCACCGACAAAACTCGGACATTACTTCCAAACACGAGGCGGTTCGCTGGGTGTTGGGATTCCGGGAGCGATCGGTATTAAGCTGGCTAATCCAGATAAAACTGTGTTTGCCTTCACTGGTGATGGCGGCAGTATGTATACGATCCAAGCCCTCTGGACTGCTGCCCACCACAATATAGATGCCAAATTTGTCATCTGTAATAATCACAGCTATCAAATTCTCAAGTTGAATATTCTGCACTACTGGGGCGAGCAACAGATACCAGAACACGACTACCCATCTTCTTTTAACCTCTGCAACCCAAGTATCGATTTCGCTGAATTAGCAAAGTCTTTAGGGGTTCAGGCGATTCGGGTAGAAACCCCAGATCAGATTGCCCCAGCTATCCAAAAAGCATTGGATCATAACGGGCCATTTCTGATTGATTTGGTACTGACAAATGAAATTGTCGGTACAAAGATCGGTGTCAAGTGTGGTCAATAGTAGACCGGAATTTTTACTCAATTAACAGGGAGAAAAGCAATGACAGTAGCTAAATTAGCACCTTTAACAGAATTAGAAATCAAGCAACTAGCAGCAGACTGGTATTTGAAACTAGATGTTCACGCTCCGCTAGAAGATTATATTCCTTTTCTAGCTGAAGATGGTCTAGAAATGCGCTTTCCTGAAGCTACAGTTTATGGTTTTGATGGATTTAAAGGTTGGTATGATCGCGTTATCGGGATTTTCTTTGATGAAGTTCATACTTTAAAGGAAGTCAACGTTACGCCTTCAGGAGACGAGGCGAGTGTTCAAGTCATCGTCAAATGGGAAGCTAGCGTGTGGAATCCACCAGCAGCCCAAAGTCAACGCATTGTTTTAGATGCTTATCAAACTTGGATCGTGAAGCGATCGCCTAATACTGGTAAGCCAGTAATTGCAACCTACATTGTCGATTTACTTAGTTATTATGAAGGATCTGCGCGTCTTTAAGATTGCAGACATCCGCGAAAAAACAAAGTTTTGGGGTGCATATAACAGATTGTATGTAGTTAATAGCGCTCCAAACTTATAATTACATGAAAATTACAGAAGATAAAAAAATGACGGTTTCAACAACTTCACTTGGGCGGAAATTCTTTGACAAACATATCGAGACTATTTCTGCCGGAAAAATCGATGAAATGGTGGATAGGGATTATGCAGAAGATGCTGTATTAATCACCTTTTTTAATGGGTTTGAAAATACATCGGCACCCATCACAGTTAATGGTCGTGAAAATATCAAAACATTCTTTCACGATTACCTGAGAACAATCGAATATATTGATATCAAATCTCTGGACTTCACTGAAGCGGAAGACGCTATATTTTTCCAAGCGAAATTCAACTGTAAACTTGGTCAAGTCTCAGTTGGAGATGCTTGGACTCTTCGTAATGGACAAATTGCTTATCACTTTGGTTTTTGGGCTTCCTAAAATCGCACTAATTTTAAGAGATGTCTACGGCGGTAAACTACGCGCTTGTTTGTAGTTTGCAATTAGTAGTCTACCACAGTGAGTTTACCTAGTATGTAGTAAACACTTTAGTGCTTATTACATACTTAACTTAAATGCAACTCGGTTTTATTTCCATCCTCACCATAATTTGTTTCAGTCGGAATACCCTACAGTAAAGGATTACTATGAGTACACCCATAGAACAATTGCTTGTATCTCCCATCAGCAAGCTCTACAAAGAGCATATCGGTTTCATTAAAGCGAAGAATGTTGATGGTTTACTAAATCAGTATGCTGATAATGCTCTGCTGATTAGTACCTTAACTGAAGACCGCCAGCCGCTCTACGTGCAAGGTCGTCAAGCACTCAAAGAGTTTTTTGAAGGTCGCATTTTCGGTTTAGAAGATTTTGAAATCAGGCTCAACCAGTGGGCTGAAACTGAAAACACGCTGATGATGGTAGAAGAGTTAAAAA
The DNA here is from genome assembly GCF_036917775.1 of Nostoc sp. Lineage (GTDB taxonomy): Bacteria > Cyanobacteriota > Cyanobacteriia > Cyanobacteriales > Nostocaceae > Nostoc. The sequence goes on along the minus strand of NZ_JBALEQ010000060.1, from coordinate 61,804 downwards.
CCGCAAGTAAAACTGGTGAAGTCGGTAGTGTAGAGTTTTACGATAACTGGTTTTTGCAAGATGGAAAAATCGCTATCCACTTTGCCGGTGTAATTCAGTATCCTGATAAAACTTATGTAAATGCAGGAACAGTTAAATCAGAAGTACCTGACTCTCCATTGGGTAAGTTTTATAAAGAGCATATCGGCTTCATTAAAGCGAAGAATGTTGAGGGTTTACTCAACCAATATGCTGATGATGTGCTGCTAATTAGCACCTTAACTGAAAACCGTAAACCTCTTTATGTACGTGGTCGTCAAGCGCTCAAACAATTCTTTGAAAGTCGGATTTTCAGTCTAGAAGATTTGGAAGTCAAGCTTGACCAGTGGGCTGAAACCGAAAATACTCTGATGATAGTTGAAAGCCTGAAAACCAGAAGCGTCAATGGCGATGTTGGCGAAGTTAGTTTCTATGATAACTGGGTGTTGCGCGATCGCAAAATTGCTGTTCACTTTGCTGGTGTAGTTCAGTACCCCGATGGAACATACGCATAACTACAGCAAAATTCAGGAGCAAAGCCAGAGACGCTGCGCGGCTTGGCGTTAGAATGGGCTACGCCCTGCTGCGCTAACAGCAGTAAACAGGCTTTAAGACTGAGTTCGTGTACAACACCCAAGTTGAAATCTGCTATAAGTTCACTTTTTTTCTGTCAGTAAGGACTGAAGTAATGACTTTGCTAAAAGTTTCTCAAATGGCAATCAGCTGCAAAGATCCAATTGCAACTGAAAAATTCTACACGAAATATTTCGGGTTTAAACGGGCAAGGGTTGCACCTGTTGGCAATAATGAGCAGATTGTCTTTCTGAAGTTGGGCGATATGTATCTTGAACTCTTCCAAGCCAAGGGAGAAACCCCTGTGCCTTTAGCCACCCAAGATGGTCCTACTTATCCAGCTTGGCGTCATTTTGGTTTTCAGGTTGATGATGTTGATGCTAAACTAGCTGAGATTGGCAATGATGCAAAAGTAACCCTTGGCCCACTCAACTTTGATAGCTTTATTCCTGGGTGGCGGACGGTTTGGGTATCCGATCCCGATGGTAATATTGTTGAAATTAGCCAGGGATACGTCGATCAAGAAAATCCACCAGCATTGCAGGCAAATTGAGGGTAATTTCAACTTAACTATATACAGCATTCCACAATCAGAGATGAACAAGTTCAGAATTAAAATTCTTGTGTACTCGTTAATCTTTGTTCAAAACCTAGAGGGAATTGCTGTATATAGTTTAATTGGCGATCGGTAGAAAGAAACTCATGAATACTTTCACAAACTGGAAAACCCTTAATTGGTCTGAATATGGTGCAGAGTTGGTGGGAACTGCTTTCAATCTCTTGGTTGGATTCAGTATCATCACCTTCAATTTTGGCAAAGGCTTACCTATGGAGCATCTCATTCCGGCAGTAAGTCCTCGTTTATTAATTAATGGTCTCATTTTTGCTGGAAGTGGTGCATTATTTAGTATTTCTCCTTTAGGAAAGCTGAGTGGTTCGCACCTCAACCCCGGCTTATCATTAGCATTTTGGTTGCAAGGCAAAATGCATAAACAAGACTTAATTGGATATATTTTTGGTCAATTTATTGGCGCAATTATTGGTTCATCTTTAGCATTAGCTCTGTGGGGAAATTACCTGGTTAGTGTCAATTATTGCATCACTTCACCTGGAATAGGTTATCCTTTGTGGTATGTTTTTTTAGCTGAAGTTTTCATGACGTTTTTGTTAGTCTTGTCTATCTTCACCTTCTTAAGTCATCATCATTTATTGCGCTGGACACCTGTAATGGTATGGCTGCTAGTGGCAACTATGGTCTGGTTAGGAGCGCCGATTTCTGGCACTAGTTTGAATGCAGCACGCAGTTTTGGGCCGGCTTTATTAGCATGGTCTTGGCAAAACCAGTGGCTTTATTGTATTGCATCGCCATTAGGAGCAATAGTTGCCGTGAAAGTTTTTCAACTGATATCTATGGGTGAAAGCGAAGTTTTAACAGGGAAACTTTTTCATGTTCCTAACTATCGTTGCATTTTTAAGAATGTAAAAGTACCATACCTGGCAAAGCATCAGTAGATTTAAGCTAGAAACAACAAAGTTGCTGCCAAGGTATAACTAGCAAAAAATCAGGCATATATCCCTCTTTTATTACTTTTGACAGAGAATAATCTATAAGCTCGATCGCTTTCAAATTTCACAACACATAAGTTAAAATGATGAGATTTTGCGGAGCAGATAACATAAGCGATCGCCAAATTTTCCACTACATCTGAACCTTACCAAAGGTAGAGTATTTTTCTCTCCTCAGATGGATAAAAGAGGGATAAATAAGAATTTAGCACTTGGAAATCAAAATTTGTCAAGAGTCTAGTATGAACCAATACTGCTCGGGTTTTGCATTTTTAACTCAGCATTGGGTTTGGGGAAAAGGTTAAAGCGTAAAGGTTAAAGGTTTTTTCTTTCCCTTTCCCCTTTCCCCTTCCCCTTTTGCCCTTAACCGACAGGTATTGTAGTATGAACGGTATATTCATTCATCAAATACGATCCTGATTCTTAAACTGTTCTGACTTCTGAATTCTTGCAAAGATTGTTTTAGTTGAAAGTCATTTATAAGACCTGAAAACATCAAAATACTCTAGAAGGAAAAAGTCAATGAAGAAACTAGAAGGTAAGGTAGCTTTAGTAACTGGTAGTAGCGGCGGAATTGGTCAAGCTATTGCCGTGCATTTGGCTGAACAAGGTGCAGATGTAGTGATTGACTACCGTTCTCATCCTGAAGGCGCTGAAGAAACTCTGTCGAAAGTAGAAGCGGCTGGTAGCAAAGGTTTAACTGTTAAAGCAGATTTAAGTGTAATTGCTGATATTCGTCAACTCATAGACCAGGGTATTCAACACTTTGGTAAGTTAGATATTCTTGTCAACAACGCTGGCATCGACGGTCGAAATGCTGACTTCTGGAATATTTCCGAAGCTGACTATGACGCAGTGATCGATGTCAACCTCAAAGGCACATTTTTCGCCACTCAAGCGATCGTGCAGCACTTCATTGAAACCAAGCGAACTGGCAAAATCATCAATATTAGCTCTACCCATGAGGAAATAGCATTTCCCCACTTCACTGCCTACTGTGCCAGCAAGGGCGGTGTGAAGATGATGATGCGTAACCTAGCAGTTGAGCTTGGGCCTTTGGGAATTACAATTAACAATGTGGCTCCTGGAGCAATTGAGACACCAATCAATAGTAAGCTGTTAAATGACCCCGAAAAATTAGCAGCGTTGTTGAAAAATATTCCCCTGGGTCGTTTAGGCAAGCCAGAGGATATCGCGCCGATAGTTGCCTTCTTAGCCTCAGCCGATGCTGACTACATCACAGGCGCAACCTTCTACGTAGATGGGGGATTGAGCCGTAACTATCATGAGCAGTAGGTAGTTTCTCTTGGCTCTAATGTTCTAGGATTTTTGTGAGCTAGAGTACAGAACGTACTATCACTTATGAGTATCAACTTTGGACGCTCCAGACTAGGTGCATCAGCTAGTCTTAGCTGCTGACCAGTTTATCGTCAGTCGTCCACTACCTGATGAACCCAACGGTAAAACAATCATTGCTGGTTATCATTGGTTTAGTGACTGGGGGCGGGATACCATGATTAGCCTACCCGGTTTAACAATTTCCGTTGTTCGTCCAGAACTTGCACGACCAAATTTTGCGTACTTTGAGATTTTTGATGGCGATGAGCCACTCAGCCCACGAGGTTGTATTGCTCAAGCCTGGACGGTGACAGAAGTGCTTTGCGCCTGGATAGCAACAGAACCGACCACAGAGAATTCTGAGTTTTAAGTTTTGCATTAATCCAAAATCAGCATACAAGCCTTGTGCCGTTAGATTCTTAATCCAAAATCCCATAAAATCGCCATGACTCAAGAAGAAGCAAGATTAGCAGCAGACCGCGATCGCACAGCCTATTGGAAACGATGGGGTTCCTACCTGAGCGAAAGACAGTGGGGAACGGTGCGGGAAGACTATAGCCCTGATGGTACCGCCTGGGAATTCTTTCCCCACGATCATGCTCGCTCCCGCGCCTATCGCTGGGGAGAAGATGGGATTGCGGGAATTTCTGATAATCATCAGCGATTATGTTTTGCGATCGCCCTCTGGAATGGTGAAGATGCAATTCTCAAAGAGAGGCTTTTTGGTCTCACAGGGAACCAGGGTAATCACGGAGAAGATGTTAAAGAATACTACTTCTACCTGGATAACACCCCGACTCACTCCTATATGAAATATCTTTATAAATATCCCCAAGCTGCTTTTCCATACAGTCAGCTGGTAGAAGAAAATCGCCGCAGAGGTCGCCAAAGTCCAGAGTTTGAATTAATCGATACAGGTATATTTGCTCAAGACCGCTACTTTGATGTATTCGTTGAGTATGCTAAAGCTTCACCCGAAGACATTTTGATTCAAATCAGCGCGATAAATCGAGGTTCAGAAGCAAAAACGCTGCATCTGCTGCCTACGCTCTGGTTCCGCAACACCTGGTCTTGGACTGATAATCAACAAGAGAAGCCCTGGTTAAAAATTAGCCAATCGAACTCTGATTTCAGCACCATCGAAGCTTATAACTCTTCTTTAGAAACCCGGTGGCTCTATTGTAATGAAACTCCAGAGCTACTATTTACAGAAAATGAGACTAATAATCAAAGATTGTTTGCAGTCAACAATGCTTCGCCATACGTAAAAGATGGCATCAATAATTATGTCGTGAATGGGGAAAAAAGCGCTGTCAATCCCAACCGCATCGGCACTAAATTTGCAGCTCGTTACGAATTAGAAATTGGTGCAGGTGAAACCAAGATAGTACGGTTGCGGTTAAGTGATGTGCAAAATTTAACTGCACCATTTGGAACTGAGTTTGAGACAATTTGGCAACAGCGCCAGCATGAGGCGGATGAATTTTATCAGCGGATTTCTCCATTACCGATGTTAGAAGACAGACGTAATGTGCAGCGGCAAGCATTTGCTGGCATGTTATGGAGTAAACAATTTTACTACTATGTCGCCGACCAATGGCTAAAAGGCGATCCAGCAACCCCGAAGCCACCAGCATCACGGCTCAATGGCAGAAATCATGAATGGTTTCATTTATTTAACGACGATATACTTTCCATGCCCGATAAATGGGAATATCCTTGGTTTGCGGCTTGGGATTTAGCTTTTCATGTAATTCCGCTCTCGATGATTGACCCCGACTTTGCGAAGCTGCAACTCAGTCGCTTGACACGGGAGTGGTATATGCATCCTAACGGTCAGCTACCAGCTTATGAATGGGCTTTTGGTGATGTCAATCCACCCGTTCATGCTTGGGCAGCATGGCAAGTTTATCAGATTGAGCAAAAAATCTATGGTCGTGCAGATAAAAAATTTCTGGAAAGTGTCTTTCAGAAATTACTGGTGAACTTTACTTGGTGGGTTAACCGGAAAGATTTAGAGGGCAAAAATATCTTTCAGGGTGGCTTTCTCGGTATGGATAATATTGGTGTCTTCGATCGCAGCGTTCAACTACCAACTGGTGGATATCTGCAACAAGCAGATGGTACAAGTTGGATGGCGATGTATTCTTTGAATATGCTAACCATCGCCCTAGAGTTAGCAAAGGAAAATTCCACCTATGAGGACATCGCCAGCAAGTTTTTCGAGCATTTCCTTTACATTGCTGATGCCATGAACGGCGTTGGCGATAGCGAAATAGCGTTATGGGATGAAACTGATGGCTTTTACTACGATGCTCTACATTTACCTGATAGTCATCAATTTCCCATGAAAGTGCGATCGCTAGTGGGGTTAATTCCCTTATGCGCCGTGAGTATTTTAGAACCAGAAACCTTAGAACAGCTTCCAGGTTTTAGAGAACGGACGCAATGGTTTCTGAAAAATCGCCCCGATCTGACACGAAATATCGCTTGTATGCAGAAACAGGGGGTTGGTGAGCGTCACCTGTTGGCGATCGCCTATCCAGATAAACTCCGTCGCATCCTAGAAAAAATGTTAGATGCAACAGAATTTTTCGGACCTTATGGAATTCGCTCTGTTTCTAAAGTCCATGCGTCCCATCCTTACGTTTTGACCGTAGATGATCGGCAGTATCGAGTAGATTACGAACCTGCTGAATCTAGCACAGGGATGTTTGGCGGTAATTCAAACTGGCGCGGGCCAATTTGGTTCCCGATTAATTATCTACTGCTAGAATCGCTACAAAAGTTCTATCGCTACTTTGGAGATGATTTCAAAGTTGAGTGTCCCACAGGTTCAGGTCAAATGATGACACTGAAGGAAGTATCAATTGAATTAGCTCAAAGACTAATCCAAATTTTCCTCACAGATGCTTCTGGTAGACGACCTTTTTATGGTGGAATAGACAAATTTCAAACTGACCCGAATTGGCGCAATCTGATTCTGTTCAATGAATACTTTCATGGAGATAATGGCGCAGGTATTGGTGCTAGTCATCAAACTGGTTGGACAGGTTTAATCGCCAAATTAATTCAACAATGTACAGAACAGATTTTGTCAGATTAAATTTACCAAAGTGCTATCTGCAAAGCTTTCAAGTCTTCTAGACCTAATAAATTGTCATTATGAGTCTTCAATAAAGGGCACAGCAGTGCTGTGCCCCTACGAAAGATGTGGTTTTTGAATTATCCATGTTTGGTATTTCCTGTGAATGCGTAATCCGATTTCACGAAAACCTTGATACAGATAGATTTCTCGTAGGAGCACGGCACTGCCGTGCCCTTACCAACTTGTGTATAATTGAAAATATTTCTGCTCCTCTAGTTGTTTAAAATAAGTGTTTTTACACTCATTGAGATGTTCCGAGAGCGGTTTGTCGAGCTAAGGTTTATTTATTATCAAAAGAATACAAACCTGCTACGAAATTTAAACCATTGCAAATAAATTAAGCAGACATTAAAATTAATTACATAAGCTACTTAATTGGTAACTTAATTATCGGAATAATTAGATTTAATTCTGCCAATTAGTTGCGTAAATTTAACTTAGTAATTGCTCGAAACCAATGAGTAAAAAATCCATGAATAGATAATAGAAGTAATAAGCCCAGTCAGGAAATATTGTAGTCAGAAAATAATGGGTTTTCAAGAGTAATAAGCCATTAATAAAATATTGATAATATCGTGATTTAAACGTAGTTAATAATTTTATCAATGGCTAAAAACTTGCTAAAAAACGTACCAATTAAATGCTCTCAGGACAAAAAGAAAAAATGACTTTAACTAGAGATAGATATCAGGTTGAACTAGCGATACCTGATTACCAATTAGAATCAGGATGTTCACATCCTTTCGGTGCAGTACCAGACAAAGATGGCGTAAACTTCTCCATCTTTTCAGAACATGCTACCTGTGTCGAACTCTTGCTGTTCGATCGCGATGATTCTCCGCAGCCGACACAGATTATTCAGTTAAACCCAAAGTTTAATAAAACCTTCCACTTTTGGCATGTCTATGTGAAAGGTTTAAAACCGGGCGCTCACTACGCTTATCGAGTTGATGGTAATCCTGATTTACACCACTCGGGACACCGCTTTAATAAAAATAAGGTACTGCTAGACCCTTATGCAAGGGGAAACACCAACACTCTTTGGCAGCGTAACAATGCTTTAGGGACAAAAGATAACCTGACTACATCTATGCGTAGTGTAGTTATAGATATATCAGATTATGACTGGGAAGGCGATCGCCCCCTCAACCGACCAATGAGTGATACCGTCATTTATGAGGTACACGTCGGCGGATTTACCAGATCGTCCTCTTCCAAATCTAAACACCCCGGCACTTTTCATGGAATTATCGAGAAAATTCCTTACCTGAAAGAGTTAGGAATCACGGCTGTTGAACTGCTACCAATATTTGACTTTGACGAAAAGAACCTTCTGAGAGAAGTTAACGGGAAGCCACTAAAAGACTACTGGGGATACAACCCACACAGCTACTTTGCTCCCGAAGCTTCTTATTGTGCTTTTCCTGATGTGGGAAATCATATCAGAGAGTTTCGAGATTTGGTTAAGGCTTTACATAAAGAAGGGATTGAAGTCATTCTAGATGTAGTCTTTAACCATACCGACGAAGGCAACCATGAAGGCCCAACCATCAGCTTCAAAGGTCTTTTTAATAGTATTTTTTATCACCTAGTACATTGGGATAAGCAATACTACATGGACTATTCTGGGTGTGGCAATACCGTCAACTGTAACCATCCTATAGTCGAAAAATTAATTGTAGATTGCCTAGAATTTTGGGTCAAAGAGATGCACGTCGATGGCTTCCGCTTTGATGAAGCCTCCATCCTCTCTCGCAGCCAAGACGGAGTACCAATGATCCATCCGCCAGTGATTTGGCACATTGAAACATCCGAAACGCTAGCTGACACCAAAATCATTGCCGAGGCTTGGGATGCCGGTGGACTTTATCAAATTGGCGACTTCCCTGGATATCGCTGGGCAGAATGGAACGGACGTTTTCGAGATGATATCCGACGCTTTGTTAAAGGAGATCCAGGCATAGTTGGGGCAGTAGCTTGGCGTTTGGCTGGAAGTGCTGACCTTTATCAATCAAGCAGACATTTACCGATCAATAGCATCAACTTCATTAGTTGTCATGACGGGTTCACCCTGAATGATTTAGTTTCTTACAACCACAAGCACAATGAAGCCAATGGTGAAAACAATCAGGATGGCATCAATGACAACTTGAGTTGGAATTGTGGTTATGAAGGAGAAACTGATAACCCACAAGTTGATGCTTTACGTCGCCGACAGATTAAGAATTTTGCAGCCATTCTCCTGCTCTCTCAAGGTGTACCGATGATTGTGGCTGGTGATGAAGTCAGACGTACCCAAAAAGGTAACAACAACGCTTACTGTCAAGATAACGAAATTAGTTGGTTTGATTGGAATCTTGTCCAGAAGAATGCTGATATTTTCAGGTTCTTCAAACTGATGGTTAATTTCCGCAAATGCTACTGTCATTCTGCCTTACGCCGGAGTAATTTTTTCACTGGAGAAGTTAACGAACGAGGCTTGGCAGACATTGCTTGGCATGGTTGCAAGTTATTCAAACCAGGTTGGCACGACTCTCATGCGAGAGTTCTCGCATTTACTCTCGGGGGCTTTGAAGGAGAAGCAGACATCCATATCATGCTCAACATGTACTGGGAATATCTCGACTTTGAAATTCCTGCTATTAAAGGTAGAAAATGGTGCAGAGTCGTGGATACTGCTCTTTCTTCTCCAATGGATATTGTAGAACCAGGGGAAGAAACTCTAGTTTCAGGTAATATCTATGCTGTTAAAGAGCGTAGCGTTGTTGTTCTGATTTCTAAATGGTTTCCAATTAATGAATTTCCAATTCGGAGTGAATTCAATGAGTAATATAGACTTCTCATTTTCGGATTTGATTGCTGGGTATGTTACCGCTTTTGATTCAAGTAAAGGAGATTCTGGTACTTTCGATCTCAAAACTTCAGATGGCAGGAAATTTGAAGTAGCATTGACTTCAATGACCTATGGTGAACTAGTACGCAATTTAAATGAGCCTTTCTTTGATTGCACTAGCCAAATAAGTTCAATGCTCGTTCCAGATTGCTATCTTTTCGTGTATGGCATTTTTTATCCTGAAACAGGCGAGCATAAGTTTGAAGCTAAACACATAGTTTTTCTGGGTAGAACAGAAAACGAGTATCTTTTTGAAAGACCAGATTGGTGGGTTAAGCAAATCCGAAGCTTGGGCGATTTTTACCTCAAAGCTCAGTTTGAAGATGGCGAAATTGATTATCGGAAATATCGCACTGGTATTGGTTTAGTTGGTTCTAAAGAAGATAGTAATCGTCAGGAAACTGATACTATTTCTCGCCTAGTTTACGGTTTCGCCACAGCCTACATGATGACTGGGGACGATCGCTATCTGGAAGCCGCAGAAAAAGGTACTGAATACCTGCGCCAACACATGCGTTTTCTCGATGAAGGCGAAGGTATTTGCTATTGGTATCACGGTGTTGATGTCAATCCCGGCGGTAGCGAACAGAAAATATTCTCCTCAGAATTTGGAGATGATTATGATGCTATTCCAGCCTATGAGCAAATTTATGCCTTGGCTGGTCCTACCCAAACCTATCGGATCACTGGCGATCCACGCATCATCAAAGATATCGAGTTAACGATTAATCTGTTTGACAAGTATTTCTTGGACAAAACAGAGAAAGGAGGATTTTTCTCCCATATCGATCCGATTACTCTCAGTCCCCATTCTCAGACTCTAGGCCACAATCGTGCCAAGAAAAACTGGAACTCGGTAGGTGACCATGCTCCAGCTTATTTGATCAATCTGTGGTTGGCGACTGGTAAAGAAGAATACGCAACTTTCTTGGAGTACACCTTCGACACCATTGAAAAGCGTTTCCCCGATTATGACCATAGCCCATTTGTTCAAGAACGTTTTCATGAGGATTGGAGTCACGATACAACTTGGGGATGGCAGCAGAATCGAGCAGTTGTAGGTCATAACCTCAAAATTGCTTGGAACCTAATGCGGATGAACCACCTGAAACCAAAAGAAAACTATGTGACTCTGGCAGAAAAGATTGGAGAAATCATGCCAGCAGTCGGTAGCGACCAACAACGTGGCGGTTGGTACGATGTGGTGGAACGCACTTTAAAACCAGGACAAGAGGTACACCGCTTTGTTTGGCATAATCGGAAAGCTTGGTGGCAACAGGAACAAGCTATCTTAGCCTACCTAATCTTGAGTGGTTCACTTGATAAACCTGAATACCAACGCCAAGCCAGAGAAGCAGCAGCTTTCTATAATGCTTGGTTCCTGGATTACGTAGCTGGAGGTATCTACTTCAACGTTCTGTCAAATGGGATTCCCTACTTGTTAGGAACAGAACGAGGTAAGGGAAGCCACTCCATGAGTGGTTATCATTCCTTTGAATTGGCCTATTTAGCTTGCGTTTATACAAATCTGCTGATTACTAAACAGCCAATGGATTTGTACTTCAAACCAAAACCAGGTGGCTTTAAGGACAACATTCTGCGAGTTGCACCAGATATCTTACCACCAGGTAGCGTGCGGATTGGGGATGTTTGGATCGATGGGCAAAGGTATGCTGATTTTGATGCTGCCAACCTGATAGTCAAACTACCGATTAGTCAAGACGCTGTGAAAGTTAGAGTTCGACTTCTGCCGACTCAAGTATCTTTTGACGCAACAGTGTTGGAAGTCAGTAATGGTATTGCCAAAATCTCCTTAACTGGGTTATTGGATGCCAATGGCGTGGTACATTTTCAGGAAGCCATAACCAAAGCCACAGCACAGCCAATTAATCGTCTCGTCTTACTACTACAAAACTTGGAATGTATTACTACTGCTGGTCTGCGGGCCCTAATTTTTACTAAGCAAAAACTGGGTTCTCATGTTGAACTCTACATAGTCGGCGCACCGGAGAATGTAAAACAATTTCTGACTACGAGTGCATTTTGCGACAGTGTAACTGTTTTGGATCGGTATGAAACTGCTGAGATGGCCAGTGTGTAGATTGCATTAAAAGACGTTTTAGTAGTCCTAAAAATTGGATAGCAAATACACGATTCCAACAAGGAAACTACGGTTTATCCAAAGCTATTAGGACTACGCTCAATACAGTTCGGTTAAGGAAAGTTATTTGTTGAAAGGAGTAAAGAGAGCAGGGAGAGCAGGGAGTCTGGGGAAGTTTTTCTTTCCCTGCACCCCTAGCCTCCCTTACTTAGTCAATACAACTTTTTATACTGATAAAAAAATATTGAGTAATTTTCACCTTACTCAGTACTCAGCACTGAGTAAGGTGAAATAATTACAAACATCATCCCCAGAAAGGAGCTATTTTGGTAAATCCTGTACTACTTACTGTTGACGATGACCCCGGAGTTTTACGAGTAATAGAGCGAGATCTCCGACACGAGTATGGCGATCGCTTTCGGGTACTACGAGCCGACTCTGGTGCAAACGCTTTGAGAGTATTGCAACAGGTAAAATTACGTAATGAGACAGTGGCGCTCTGTGTGGTAGATCAGCGGATGCCACAAATGTCGGGTGTGCAGTTCCTTGAACAGGCTATGCAAATTTTCCCGTCTGCAAAACGAGTTTTATTAACAGCTTATGCGGACACTGATGCTGCCATCTCTGCAATCAATACAGCCAAGATTGATTACTATCTTCTCAAACCGTGGGAACCGCCACAAGATCTTCTCTATCCAGTTCTTAGCGACTTACTAGACGATTGGGTTTCATCATACCGCCCACCCTTTGAAGGTATCCGGATTATTAGCTCTCGTTGGTCGCCCAAGTGCCATCACATTAAAGACTTCTTAGCCCGCAACCATGTGCCTTATCAGTGGCTAGATATTGAGACAGATGAAGAGGCGCGTCAATGGCTGACTTATAGTCAATGTAATATTACACACCTACCACTAGTAATATGTCCTGACGGTTCATATCTCACACAGCCAACTCACCCCGAAATTGCTGAAAAAATCGGGTTGAAGATGCACGCCCAAATGCCCTTTTACGATTTGGCGATCGTGGGCGCTGGCCCGGCTGGTTTGGCAGCCGCAGTCTATGGAGCCTCTGAAGGTTTACGCACAGTATTAATTGAAAAAGAGGCTCCAGGGGGACAAGCAGGAACAAGTTCTCGGATCGAAAACTATTTAGGCTTTCCTCAAGGAATTGCTGGATCGGAATTAGCCCGCCGCGCCGTTACTCAAGCGAAACGATTCGGGGTAGAGTTTCTCTCACCTCAAGAAGTAATTGACATTCGCTTGCAAGATTCTTATCGGATCGTCAAGCTGAAAGATGGGACAGAATTAAGCTGTTACGCATTGTTGATTTCCACAGGTGTCTCATATCGCAAGCTTGATGTACCTGGAATTGAGGATCTGACTGGGGCTGGTGTGTACTACGGTGCAGCAATGACGGAAGCACTCTCCTGTCAAAATGAAGATGTTTATGTAGTTGGCGGAGCTAACTCCGCCGGACAGGCTGCGGTATACATCTCTAAGTACGCTCGCCATGTGACTATGTTGGTACGAGGCAATTCACTCGCTACAAGTATGTCAAAGTACTTGATAGACCAAATTTTAGCAACAGACAATATTACAGTACGGTTTCACTCGCACATCGTTGAGGTTCATGGTCAGACTAACCTTGAAGCAGTTACGATCGCTAACACGAAAACTCACGGGCAAGAAACCCTTCCCACAAAGTTGCTATTCATTTTAATTGGCGCGAGACCACACACTGATTGGCTAGATGGGACTGTAGAGAGAGACGAACAAGGATTTATTATCACCGGGCCGAGCCTGATACACAATAAACAATGTTCAAAGCTATGGAAACTCGATCGCGAACCTTTCCTGCTTGAATCCAGTGTACCAGGCATTTTTGTGGCTGGAGATGTGCGTAACGGCTCTGTGAAGCGAGTTGCTTCTGGGGTTGGAGAGGGTGCGATCGCAATTCAGTTTATCCATCAATATCTAAGTAAGGTGTAATTATGGATGTAATGATGTTAGATGCTTTGCGTCAAGTGTCACTTTTTGCCCAATTGACAGATGAGCAATTCCAATGGTTGTCTGAACACGGCCATGAACTATGGTTGGCTCCAGGAGAATACATCGCCCTTGAGGGACAACCAATAGAAAATTTCTACGTTTTGATCAAAGGCGAGATTGAGTTTAGAAAACAGGTCGGTAACGTAGAAAGACACATCATGAGTTTTGGTCCTGGAACATATACAGGTCATGAGTTGATTCTATTAGATGTTCCTCACTATCTCGTCAATGTCCGTGCTGTGAAACCGACTTACATGTTGAAATGGGACACAGATACTTTCTGGAAAATGCTCACAACCTGTCCGGCGATTACACGCGATCTTTTAATCATCACGGCACAACGGGTGCAAATGTTGGAATCTATGTCACAACACCACCAAAAGCTAATTGCACTCGGTACTTTAGCAGCTGGTTTGGCCCACGAGTTGAACAACCCAGCCACAGCCGTCGTCCGAGGTGCGAAGCACTTGCACACAATTTTTCAACAATTACCATACCTGGGACTTAAACTCAATCACAGGCAGATGACAAAAGAACAACTGTTGTTTCTTGACAACTTGCTGCACACAGTAATTGCACGTGCCGAAACACCCTGCCACTTAGAAGATTTACTAGCGCAGAGCGATCGCGAGCAAGAGGTGACAACTTGGCTGGATTCACACAACGTGCCTGACGGCTGGAAAATTGCTTCTTCCTTAGTCCGGGGAGGACTGGATATTCAATGCTTAGATACTATTGTGGAGCAGTTACCCCCAGAATCACTTGGGGAAGTTCTCGCTTGGCTAGAGTCTACACTCACAGGAATTGAGCTGTTGGACGAAATTGACCAAAGTTCGGGGCGGATTTCCGAACTAGTCAAAGCCATTAAAGAGTACTCCTATATGGATCAAGCTCCGATGCAAGAGGTAGACATACACCAAGGACTTGAAAGTACGTTAACTATTCTCGGTCATAAGCTCAAGGGCGGCATTACTCTAACCCGCAATTATGACCAGACCTTACCACTAGTCTCCGTCTATGGTAGCGAGCTCAATCAAGTATGGACGAACATGATTGACAATGCGATCGATGCCATGAATGGACAAGGACAAATCATGATTCGTACAGCACGAGAAAATAACTGTGTCCTAGTAGAAATTGCCAACAACGGCCCAGCTATTCCCCCAGAGATCCAAGAGCGAATATTCGAGCCGTTTTTTACCACTAAAGGGGTAGGTCAGGGAACAGGCTTAGGTCTAGTCATTAGTTACCGAATTGTTGAAAAGCATAAAGGCGAGATCCGCTTGTTCTCCGAACCAGGAAACACCCGTTTTCAGGTTGTTCTGCCCATATCTTTGGTTGAAACAACATCTGAATACCATGAATGCCAATTTATACCATTTGAAAATACAGCTATGCAATTTATACACAATTAATTAAGGAGTATGTGGGATGAAGAAATTGTTGAAATCTCCTGAATTGCGTATTAGCGAAGCTAAGGAAGAAGAACGACATGCGACATGGTTAGAACTCTTTTTCGATCTATTTTTCGTAGTTGCGATTTCGGAGCTGGGTCACAATCTCAATCGGGATGTCTCACTATCAGGCCTGCTTGGCTTTCTGCTGCTCTTTGTACCAATTTGGTGGTCTTGGATTGGGGCTACGTTTTACGCCAACTTATTTGATACTGATGATTTGGGACATCGACTGCTAACCGCCTTACAAATGCTTGCAGTGGCAGCACTAGCAGTAAATGTACACGATGGGTTGGGTAAAAGTTCAGTTGGTTTTGCTCTTTCCTACGCTATTTTTCGGGTGTTACTCCTCGTTGAGTTCTTGCGTGCTGGAAGGCATATAGTAACAGCACGACCATTAACAAACCGAATCGCGAGGGGTTCTGGATTTGGGGCATTGCTTTGGCTGGTGTCAATATTTATACCCTTGCCACTGCGATTTGGGTTTTGGATATTAGCGCTGATAGTAGAATTTGGAATAGTATTAACAGCAGGAAAAGCTGTCCATGTGGAACTGGCTCCCCATGCTTCACACTTGCCTGAACGTTTTGGCTTATTTACCTTAATTGTGCTAGGTGAGACAGTCTTAGCGGTAGTTAATGGAATTGCACAACAGGAGTGGAATTTCTCATCAGCATATACTGCCGTGTTTGGCTTAAGTATTGCTTTTAGTTTGTGGTGGGTGTATTTTGATAACCTCGGTGGCTCAGCAATCCAGGCTGCTCGTGCCTGCCGCCACGTAGGAGCTTATCAAACTTGGGTCTATATGCACTTACCCTTGGTGATTAGTATTGCCGCTACCGGAGTTGGGATGGAACACGCCCTAGTAAGTGATACAGGTCTGGTACTGGCGTCTGCTGAACGCTGGCTAATTTGCGCTAGTTTAGCGCTGTGCTTCTTTACCCTTGGAATCATTTATCTTACTGGTGTGAGTACTGAGACTAGACTACGCTGCAAAGTCCGGGCGGGGTATCGCTTTGTGGCAGCAGCTGTTATTCTAATTATCGCTGTAGCTGGCGCGGGTTTGTCAGCTATGGAGCTGATCGGGTTTATAGCTGTGGTTGGTGCTGTTCAAATTATCCTCGATCTGCGTCAGATTACTAGTTTTTTATAAATAGATTCCGAGGGATAAGCTAATCGGCATTTAAGTTGCATAATATTTTTTTGGTCTACTGTGGTTGACAAACATGGGATAAATCAGGTCATCAACACTAAGAGTAGTTTCCCGCACCATCCGCCGCAGCGTTGCTGTCCGGCGTAGATGACGGGAACGTTGGAACGGGTTCGATGGCTTGTCGGTAGTTGAATTTGCAGGTAACATAGAACTAGATATAAGCGAACCGTATTGTAACCACTATTGCCAATTTCCGACTAAAACATAAGGTGCCCAATAATAAGGATGAGGTGGTAAATTCTGCAACTCCTGAAAAGGTGGATTCAGCTTCAAAGATTCTAACAGCGATAGTTGAGCGTTCTTCAGAGCATCTGCTTGTTTCCCCCCTGGCTTTTTCAGGTCTTGGTAAAATTCACCCATAAATTTGGCGGTAGAAGCATCCCCTACAGGCCAGAGAGTGGCAAGGGTACTGCGTGCCCCGGAACGCACAGCCATTCCTGCCAAGCCTAAGACAGCTCGTTCATCGCCAGTAGCAGTTTCACAGGCACTCAGCACTAGTAATTCTATGGGTGTAGCGGGTTCTTTTAGCAAAGCACTTAACTCTTTAATACTGATACTTTTCCCATCCCCTGTAATAATAAAATTTTTCAGGGGATTAGAACTAAATAGCCCGTGAGTGGCTAGGTGGATCACAGGGAAATTTGATTTCAACTGTTTTTGAATAGTTTTGACAGTAAACTCTTGATTGAGCAGTTTTTGGGAAGCTGGAAAAGTTTGTTTAATTTGGTCTAATTCTTTGGGAACATTAACCAGTGCGGCAAAAAATTCTCCTTCTATCTTAATTTGCTCACTAACTCCAGCAGCTAAAACCTTAAGTTCTTTCCTTTCCAATTGTTTAGGAGCAAGGAGTTGGAGGCTGGGAACTAGGGCTAGGCTATATTTTTGAATAAGATAATTTTCTCCATCGTAGAGGGCAGCTATTGGCACTCTCTGTAATCTCCCATTTAGTACAAATACTAAATTTTTGATTTCTTTGGAATCTAGCTGTGTCTCAAAAGGTTTAATTAGCCAGTTATAAACTTCTCCAAAAATTGGTAAAAGTTTCTGAAGATTTTCCTTTAATTCTTGGGGATTGGGGTTAGAAGTTGAGAGAATATTTCGGGCTGAGTTATTGATACTAACGTTGTCTAAATTATCGTAAAGCCGATCTAGAGTCTCATTAACTTCCTGTTCACTGATGGGAATTACGACTTCCTCTAAGGGTTTTCCTGACACGGAAAGGATAACTTCTAAGCGATCTGGTAAAACAATCGGATAGATAACAGCTGCATTGGCATCAATATTATCAATTTGCAAGGCGATATTTGCTGTTTCAGAGCAGGGGTCTTGAAAAAAGTTATCTAGTTCTGCTAATTGCAGAGATTCTATCACTTGGCGGGCAAATTCTAGGCGTTTTTGAGACTTTTTAGGCTCCGACTTTTCCTGCTTAATGGTAGGATTAGACACTATTAGCGCACTTAATTCGTTGTCACTCAAATTTGATTTCAATAACAAATCTGCTAATTCTAGATAGACAGGTTTCACTTCTTGAAGAAAGTCAAATTGGACATCTTGATTGTTGGCGTTTAAATCGCTGCGTAGGGATTGCAGAGTATTAAAGGCGGCGGTATAAGCTGCGATCGCTCCTTTGATATCTCCCTGTTTCCGTAGTAAACTCCCTAACTGAGATTGCCAAAGATAAGTAATTTCCCTAGCATCACCACTGATATTTTGTTCTTGGGCTAACATCAGTGCTTGCTGCGTCAGTTTGGTTGCCTGATTTAACTGCCTTTGTTTGTAGTAAAGTTTACCCAAATACCCTAGAGCGTAGGTTTCGGCTCGTCTATCCTGTAGAGTCCGTGACTGTTGTAGTGCGTTATTTAATAAAGGTTCAACATTATTTATTTGGGCGCTTTGCATTAAAGAATTAGCAAAGTTAATCTGGGCATAAATAGCAGCACGACTGGGAGTAAGAGTGGCCAGGCTAGGTAAAATTTGATTTTGTAATGCTTGGGCATCTTGGCTCAACTGCAATTCCAACCCATAGACAAAATCTTTTGCCCGTTGAATTAATTTAGATTCAGAAAATCTCGACCAAGAACCAATCCGGCGTTGCGTCTGTTCACTCCACCATCTCTGCATCTCCAGTAATAGCTGGAAGTGATTGAGTTCTGCCTGAATTTTAGGCAGTGGTGGCGCTGATGTTACTTTTGTTGCTTGGATATAGTAATTAATAGCTTGATTGTAGGGCGCTAGAGCATCCAACAGAGATTTACGATCAATAATTTCTGTGACTGCATCATAGTCCCAGCGATCGCGGATTTGGTTGCCTACGATCCGTTCGGTATTGCCTAAACTCAGTAGCACTGAGCTTTTTTCCGGCGATTCGGCAATTGATGACAGACTTAACTGCAAGATTTCTTGCGACTTTTCTAATAATCCTTGTCTGCGTAAGACATCGCCGAGGCTGTGCAAGCCAATTGCTTCAGTTAAGGTCAAAGAATCACCCTTTTGAGCAAGACTTTTGTGGAGTTGCTCGATTTGGGTTTGGCTACAATTGGGATTTTTGATCGCAAAAGCTTCGAGTAAAGTGTTGCAAGCTTTGGGATACAAACCTAAATCTTGCAAAGCTTGGGATTTGTTGATCAGACTCTTAGTTATGCCCTGGCGATCGCCAACTTTATTATAAGCCTCAGCCGCCGCTTCCCATAACTTCGCCGCTGCTTCTAATTCTCCAGCATTGTAGCGTTGTTCGCCTTCCCTTGCTAACGCTAAAGGAGTATCATTAGCAGATAAACTGGGGAGATTTGACCAAGCTGGCACAGTCAAACTAGATAACAGCCCCAATAATGCTGAAAGTATAAAAATTAATAGACGACGGTACTTTTTAGAAATCATTTTTCTCAGTTGCTCAGTTGTCATTACGGATTTCCAAATAAAAAAATATCCGACTGTTCACACTCAACAGTCATCAGTCAGCAACATCAAAACGCTTTATACTCCATTTGAAAATACACGCCGTTTTCTTGCCATGTGCGCTTGCTATTATCAATATTTATTAAAGGAATACCCCAATCAAGGCGGGCTGTGAATCTATCCCCCATTTGCCAAAGTAATCCTAATCCTGAGCCTACTAGAGTATTAGAGTCAGGATTTTCTCTACCTGTATTCCAGACAGCACCAACATCGATAAACGGTGCAACCTGTAAAGTCCCTTGTAGTTGAGGGAAACGGGCGACAGGTAATCGCAATTCTGCCGAAGCAAAAATGCCATTATCACTGAGTAAAACATCTTGGCGATAACCCCGGACAGTTCCTTGGCCTCCCAGACTAAACTGCTCAATGGAAAGCAGAGAGCTAGTAGACAACTGCACATTAGAACGCAACAATAAAGTAGGAGCGATCGCTGTTTGTCCTTTTGGTTGACCAAGGAGACGCAAATAGATCATTTGTCCCCGCCAAAGAAAATATCGGCTATCTGGTTCGCTGCTATTAATCGTGGCGTTAAAAGCTCCAATCCCCACATTAAACTCAGAACGAGCAGCTAAGACTTCTTGACGACTCCGTTGTAGCCATTCTTGGGCGAAACTCAATTCCGATATCCGCGTTTCTCCTTGATTATCAGCCCCAGGAAACAGAGGTTGCTGCACACCTTTAATAGAAGAATTACTTTCCCGTCTAGCTGCGGTTAAACTTAGAGTGAGTTCTTGGCTGACTTCTGGGGTGGCTCTTTGCAGAACTGGCTGACGAAAAGATAATTCAAACTCACGCGAATTTACTTCAATATCCAAATCTTGAAAAGGAGGTTCAATAATTTGGTTGTCGGTAAGCCGATAGTTGAAGCCAATGGTGCCATTCCGGGGATTCACTGGCAAAGTATAACCACCCTCAAAGCTATTGCTACCATCGGTATTTTTGTAGGCAAAACTCAAGCGATCGCCTTTTCCCAAAAGACTGGCTTCAGACAAGGTGATGCCGCGTTCAAAACTCCCAACGCTGGGGTTACGGTTATTATTAATATTAAGTTGGGCATTAAAAGTTCTCGCTCCCTTGACTGTCACAGCTAAGGAATTGACACCTGGTCTAGTACCGGCTGTAAGTTCAGCATCTAAGCTTTCAATTAGGGGATTAAGTTGCAACAGTTGCAAAGCTTCTTTGAGGCGGTTGATATTTAGCGGTTTGGTAGTGGCGATCGCAATCCGACTACGGACATAATCTGAGTTCAACCGTCCTTTAATCACATTGACTTGAATATCTTCTAAACTGCCTTCTACTACTTGAATTTTGATAATACCAGAACGAAACTCTTGACTGGGAATATAAGCCCCAGAGGTAATGTACCCCTTCTGCACATATAACTCAGTAATTTGATTGGCAGCTTTCAGGAGTTCGGCAAAAGTGATTGGTTGTCCGGTAAAATTGGCGATCGCAGAGTTTAATTCCCCTTGGCTGAAGGCGGTATTACCAACAAACTCGAATTTCTGCACAGTGATACTACCGGGAATATCTAGGGATTCTTCCGGGGTTGGCGGTACTGTCGGCAGTATTTGGATGGGTACATCTGTTGGTGGTAGGGGATTAGCTGGGGATTGTTCAGGGGGCTTTGGGGTAACAGGATTAATCAGCTGGGCGTAAGCAGAATTTGTGCGATCGAGCAGGAGTATGAGGCTAACACAAGAAAATAAAAAAAATCTCCCTCGCCAAATACTTAACCTACCGCCGACAATCTCCCTACCAGCAACGGCTCTGGGTGACATAAAAAATATTTAGTGACAATTATTAGATGAACTTAACCCAGAACTATAGGGAGTAGCATTAGGCGTTTGGCTGGCGAGAACTAGCACACCTTGGGCGTTAACATACCAACCTCTGGCTGGAGGTGGCAGTTGAGAAGTATTATTCACCTCTGTAGCAGCATCAGCAGACTCAAAACTAATTAAAGCTCCACTACTTAGCTGTTCGCTCGGTCGTGGTGGCAATCCCCCGCGTCCGGTGATGGTAAATTCGCTTCTATTCTGACTTGTTGTTGCTCGACAAGCCTGAGCTACCACTTGCTCTGGTTTAGCTACTTCTTGTGGTAAATCGATAACTTCAAAATTACTTTCTGCCTCTGGTGCAATAATGCTGATTTGTCCGGCGATTCCCAGTTGAGAACTAGCACTAATCTGACAAGTTGGACACACAAAAAATCCTTTGGTATTGATACTGATATTTCCTCCCATACCCTCAACAGCATCGGCGGTAATCTTACTGCCTTC
Organism: Nostoc sp.; assembly: GCF_036917775.1. Taxonomy (GTDB): domain Bacteria; phylum Cyanobacteriota; class Cyanobacteriia; order Cyanobacteriales; family Nostocaceae; genus Nostoc. The sequence goes on along the minus strand of NZ_JBALEQ010000060.1, from coordinate 40,215 downwards.
TAACAGCGCGACAAAATCAGCAGGACTGTAGCCAGTAATCGTGATGTTGCCACCGTTGCCAGTCCCGCCAGCTTCTGCGGATATCTGACTACCGTTACGCATGAGTAGGGAATTTGTCCGCAGGAAAATGTTACCACCTTCACCGGATGCCGTTGCTGTTGTGATACCACCTCCCTCATCTAGGAAAGTAGAGCGAGCATTTACCCTTACACTGCCAGCATTGCCTGAACCCTGGTTTGTAGTAGTTACTTGCGCGCCATTGGTGACAGTCAATTTACCAGTATTAATTGTTGCGTCACCTGATGATCCACTCGGTACAGGAGGTAGTCTAAAAAGCTGGCGGACGATTTCAGTCTCAATATTGGCACCAGAACTGATCAAACTAGGAATCGCAGTTCCAGATATTGTGCCGCTCACCTCTACGGAGTTGGGAGCGTTGATGGTAACACTTCCAGCTGAGCCAGTTGCTGCGGTAGAAGAATCAATCCGTCCTCCATCCCTAACTACCAATCTGGGTGTATTGATAGTCAAGTTGCCAGCATTACCACGGTTGAGTGTCGAAACACCGATAAGGCTTCCCACCGCCTGACTTAGTTCTGCACCAATAACTTGGACAGAATCAGTGCTATTAATAGTTACATCTCCGCCAGAACCAGTTCTAAAGGTGCCAGCGCCTACCCTTGCTCCATTTAGAACCTTTAACTGCCCAGTTGAGATGGTCACATTTCCTGAATTTCCTGAACCAAAAGTTGAAGCACTGATACTGCTGAGTGCATTGGGACTAAAAGGAGCAAATCCAATCACCTGTGTCGAGTCTGAGGCATCCACAGTTATATTACCGCCTGCTGCATTCGTGAAGGTGGCAGTTGATAGATTTGCGCCACCTTGGACAGTTAACTTCTGGGTTGAAATAGTAATATCTCCACCTTTGACACCTCCGACTGTTATAGGAGAAAAGATAAAAATCTTTCCTCCTGTGAAGTCTCCTCCTAACTCAGATGTAATGCCACCTCCACTATCGAGAAAAACAAAAGAAGCGTTAACCCTGACGTTTCCAGAAATTCCTGAGCCACTATTGGTTGCTGTCACCAAAGCACCATCTGTGATGCTCAACGTTCCCGTGTTAATTGTCACATCTCCAGAAGCTCCACTTGGTATGGGAGGCAGTCTTAATAACTGTTGTAAGGTCGAATCGACGATGTTGCCAGAGGCGATGATCAGACTGGGATTGATAGAGTTGGGAACTGTCCCACTCACTTCTACAGCATCCTTAGCATTAATAGTAATGCTACCAGCAGCGCCACTGGCCAAGGTGGAAGCATCAACTCTACCACCGTCTTTGATTACCAAACGTTGAGTATTAATTGTCACGCTACCAGCTTTTCCTGGGCCGCCAGTGCCAGCAGTTATTTGACTAGGAGTGAAAACCAATGGTGTTACACCGATCAATTCTACTAACTTCGAGGCATTGACAGTTACATTTCCACCGGAGCCAGTACCAGCCGTTACAGAAGCAATATTCCCTCCTGAAAGTGCAGTTAATTGCTGCGTTGATATTGTGAGACTTCCCGCATTCCCAGCCCCAAAAGCTCCTGCCGTAATATTACTGAAACGACTGGGATTAAATGGTGAAAATCCTGACACTTGCAAAAAATCACCAGCTTTAATATCAATATTCCCACCAGGAGCAGCCGTGTAAGTAGCCGCAGATATAGCTGCTCCATCCTGAATGACTAAGCGGGGGGTCTTAACGGTAATATCTCCACTTTTGCCACCGCCAATAGTTTCTGCAAACAAGTTGCTGGAAATCTGCCCATCTGTTGTAGTGCCTACTAAGGACAAGGATTCAGAGGCATTGACATTAATCCCCCCTGCTGATTGCGCTCCTTGGGTTTGAATTAACACCACTGAGCCATCGCGGATGGAAATGTTTCGTCCCTGCAACTGAATTGAGCCAATACCCGCACCACTGGTATCTACTAATGCTTTTTGAGATAAGGCAATATCTTGAAAGTTTGTCACCCCTTGATAACCTAAATTCCAGCCTTGAGGACTGGGATTGAGACTGACGAAACCTCCTACCACACTACCTAAATCAATGCGTCCACCCTCGGCTTTGAGGGTTCCTCCCTCGGAAATAATTCCTCCTCCCACCAAAGCTAGGGTATTACCTGGCTGTACCTCCAGTCCCGCAGTGTCTCCCCTAGTGAAGGGTGAGAATATCGCACTTTGCAGACTGATGTTATGCCCTTGACCTTGGACACGAATTGCTTGGGGATTCTGCCCAAATTGTAAGCCTACTGGCACACTAATCGTTAGCCGAGGAGAAGAAGTTGAATCGGTGGCACTAAATTCTGCACCATCAGCAAATTTGAGGCTATTTGCCGTACTAGCCAAAAACGAGCCACCAATATTCAGTTGAGCGTTAGCACCAAAGTTAATCCCACTGGGATTGATGAGGATGAAGTTAGCACCGTAGTTTTCTCTAATTAAGCCATCAATATTGGAAATTGAACCACCCGTAACTCGGCTAATGATGTTACTAATGTTGCTAAAAGCTGCGGTGTTGCTGAAAAAAGCCTCGCCACCAGTGGGAACAGAAAATTCTCGAAAGCTATGGAAGAGGTTGCTACCAACTTTTGTTCCGCCTGTAATTAAAAAATCCTGCCCTGGTTTTGTCCCTGGTGAAACTACAGTTTGTCCATCGGGGAGTGTGTTATCTGAAGAGATTTGTCCTAAAACAGGAGAACTAGCAATTAGACAGCAGATATAAGCACTACTAGTAATTAAAATTTGGCGAGGGAGTTGTTTCATTTTGCAGATGGGAAAATTCCCCTACGGAAAAATTATTGGAATGCTTTCTTAGTTTGATTTCAGTATATTTAACTAAAAATGATATTATTATTGAGTTTATATTCCAGCCTAAATTTTGGTCAAGAAAGGGGGTTAAGTAATATGAACAAGTGGCAGTCTTGGGTAACTATGGGAACGGCCTCAATATTAGTTATGAGTGCTATAGTAGCAGTCTCTGCACCCACTAGAGCTAACAGTGTTCAAGTAAGCTGCAAGACTAGCACTAGTTCACCAAAGGTTATTTTGAGTTTGGCTAAAGACGGAACTCCCAAAGATTACATGATGTTGAATTTTCTCCCGAAATATTTCTCAGATGTAAATGCTGTGCAAAATTGCCAGAATACAGCTAAAAGCTTACAGACTGTCTATGATACGGGTAGTTCTAAATATTTAACGGCTGATAAGCTTAACGATCAAGCTGTTGTGTGTGCTGTAGAACGCAGAGGTATTGGTTGCAACCATTACAGTGCTAAGGTTTTATTTATTCTTAAACCAGTTGATAACCCATCTCAAGCTTTATACGAAATGTTGGGTAGCGATTTTAAGCAAGCACAGCCTTCCGATGCTCGGACTCTTAGCCGTACTTACACAGACACCAAACCTACTTGGTGGCCGTTTTAACTCGTATATTGTTAATTTTTAGAGAAAAAGCCTCAAGGTAATTGGTAGTTAAAATAAGTGCAGTCCCCAGTCTAATCCAATATGATAATCAGTACGGTATTCTCTCCAACATTGAAGAACTATTAAAACTTAGTCTTCAATAATTAATTTAGGACGACGGTCTGGTTTCTTTTTCTTTTGCTCATCAGTTTTGACTACCCCAACCATTAGTTCAAAGGTTCGACGACTTAACTCCTGTCATACGCTTAAATTTCTTTGAAGTCAGCTGTTTGGCTTTTCCTATTTTCACTGTCAATCAAAGCCCTGCTTACAATTGGTCAAATCCTTAATAATACCACAAAACACTTTTGCAAGAGTTCTCTTGAATAATTTAGTAGTTTATTTGGGACAAGTTTCTTTTGCTAGTTCTGCGGGTTGGTAATTGGGTTTCAGCTTCAGGGCTTTATCGAAAGCCGCGATCGCTTTTTCGGTTTGCTGGAATTTACACAGGCTCAACCCCAAATAGTACCAAACCTCAGCTTTTTGAGGATCAGTTAGCTGCTGATGATCTAGAAGAAAATAAAATTGCGCGATCGCTTGATCGTCTCGCTTTAGGGCTTGTAGCGCAATCCCTTTACCTCGTAAAGCCACAAAGTATTCGTGATTGTATTCTAATGCCTGTTCATAGGCTTTTAGAGAGCCTTCGTATTCTTGTTTTTGCAATAAAATCTTACCTTGATAGCTAAAAGCAATGGCTAACTCTTTGGCATTTGCATCTTTGTGTTCAACTTGCCAAATTTGTTTTAAAAGCTCAATTGCTTGATTAATACTAGTAAGCGCTGCATCTGGTTGCTTGAGTGCTAGTAGTGCTTCAGTTTTATTAATCCAAAATACCGGATCTTTGGAGTTGAGTCTGATCGCTTGATCAAAAGCCGCGATCGCCTCATCATGCTGTTTGAGGTTATGTAGCGCTTCCCCTTTGCAGTTCCAGGCATAAACAGCTTCTGGATGAATGATAGTTGCTGTAGTGCATGATTCTAGCATCTGCTTGTAGTCTTTGAGTCCAGCTAGTGCATAGCCTCGGTTAGTCCAAGATTGGTAGTAGTTGCTATCAAATTTTAAAAGGTTGTTATATTTTGCGATCGCTTCTTGATACTCTCCTTGCTGCAATAAGACGTTACCTCGTTTGAAAGTTATTTCTACTTGTAACCATTTAAATACATTGAAACCTAAAAACATCAAGCCAGAACCACAGACCATTAAACCGGCTATTGCTAGCAACACAAAAAATCGTTTAGTTCCTCTAGATTCAGGGGGAGTAATGATATTGCTGACATTCAAGTTATTAACTGGTGAGATGGTTGTATTTGACAAGGAGGCAGAAAGTATTTTCTCTAACTCCAGGTTTACCCAATTGTAATTAAAAACTGCTTGGTAAATGCGGTTCCCAAGTTTTAGCCTGTCTTGTTGTTGGATTATCAATCCTAGATGCAACAGTTCTGCCTGTTCTAGACTGTCGTTGGTTGGTAATTCGCCCTCTTGCAAAATTTGCTGGTACATTTCCAACAGATATAACGGATCACATTGCTGATTGTGGATCATCCTTTCATGTATCTCTTGCAAATGCTCAGATGCAACTTGAGTTTCCCAATTGTTAATCAAGCAGGTTTGTATTAGTTGTTCCACTGTTGCGGCTTCTGCACCTTCGGCAATATAATCTGGGGATTTTACAAGCAATTGACAAACTTGTTCAGTAAGAGTCGGTTGCCCATCTGTCCAGAATTGCACTTCTGCTAGCAAAGCTTTCGGACAGCTAGCTTTTTCATCTAATTTGAACAACTCTATAGTACTAAGGCTAAACAGTCTTAAGCTTTCTGATTCTTGCTTTAGCGAATTTAAAGCAGAAACTGAATGCTCAATAGAGTTCGAGATTTTCAAATTGTTCTGCTGTGGCATTACCATTTTCAAATGCGATTGTTCTGTCTGCCCTGAATTGTGATTATTTGAAACTTCTTCCGGTTGCTGCAATTGAGGTTCTAAAGCAAAACGCTCCAGAAAAAACTTAATTGTAGTAAATTTCAACCAACCCTTAAGTACTACTAATTCCCCAAAGCGAAGTTTATTCTGTAGTTGTTCACCAAGGATAATTCTGATTTGGTGTTCATTTAATAGTCCAGCTTCTTCTAAATATTTACCCAAGGGCTGCTTTGGTTTCTGCTCCAGTAACACTGGCCACTCCTGAGAGAAAAAATCAGCCGTTTCTTGTTTAAGCCATCCATGCAAGACAAGAATTTCACCAAGCCTTAACCCAGGAAATTGGGTCTGCTCTTTGAGAGCAATCTCCACTTGCTCAGATGAAATGAGGTCAGCCTGTTGTAAAACTTTACCAAGGGGCTTCATAATCAAAGAGAATATATTAAGTTAGGAAACTAGCAAAACAGATTATTTTTTATTTCAGTTATCAAAGGTAAATTTTATCATTTATGGCTTAGTGGTGCAGAAAAGTCCAGAGTATTGATGATATATGGGGAATTTTACTGAGACAAGTGTGGCAGAGAGGGGGAAGACATGGGATGCTCAAGTTTCCACACAAAAACTACCCCATGTCAGTCCCCCATCTTTATCGTCAAGAGTAAAAAAGTCCTCCACCTGTCACTACTTCACTCAAAAAACGAACGCAGACAGAGCAAGAAATTGAATTCTTCCGTATCACTGTGTTCTCAACTTGAGAGTCCGGAAAGTTTTCTGCACCACTAAGCCTTGCTATAGAAACACACTTTTCTACTTTTAGTGCTGGTGGATTACAAGACTAGATCGGCTCAATCAATCCATCCTTGCCAAAGCTTTCCGGGGTGAACTCGTCCCCCAAGATCCAGATGATGAACCTGCATCAGTCTTACTAGAACGAATCCGAGCCGAACGAGAAAAATTAAACAACAGCAAACCAAAAAGCGATCGCAAAAGCAAGCGCAAGAGCAAGACAGTAGAAGGTCAAGGGTTAATACCAGGACTAGAGTAGCTCAAGGATAATGCGCTCATTCCTCAACGCAAGAGTTTACAGAGCAAATCGTTGAAATGCTTGTTAAATAAGGCTTTTTTCTAAAGCGGGCGATGGGACTCGAACCCACGACGTTCACCATGGGAAGATGACATTCTACCACTGAATTACACCCGCGAATTGCTCCCACAAACTTAGGCTTAAAGTTAAGCATACCACTATTTACAGCTGTTTTCAATTGGCTAGAACATACACTGTTTTAGTCGATGCTGATGCATAAGTCCTGTGGCTGTTCAGATTGAAAAATCTTTTTAATTAGCTAACGACGGCACTTGCTACCATACTTAACTAAAGAACAATATCCTCACCTCGCTCAGTGAAGCGAACCTCTTTAATATTCCATTGAGCATTACTCGTTAAGGTTTTGCGGAGACTACCAAACAGAGCAAACTGTTCACAACTAGAAAGAGAAGCTATTTGCCGCTTTGACTCAGGGGATATTCGCAAATCAACTGTAGCAATGCCATTTTTGACGTTGACACGATACCCAGACAAGCTAAAGTCGCTTGAATCTCGTTTTTCTAAGATTTTATTTACTACATTTTTCACTGGTTCATCGGCTGGCACTGAAACCTTTTCTGGAACTAGCTTTTGACATTGAGCATCACTTGTGTATAGTGTAACGTTGGTAGTTTTACTAATGGCAGTTTTAGAAGTTGATGAGGAAGGTGTATTTTTATTAGGAGGTTCTTGATTAGGAGATTTTTCTCTCAACTGAGCTACGCTAGGAATTTGGCTGGGAGTCTGAGACGGCAGGCTATTGGTTGCCGCTACGGTAGAGGATGGCTTGCCACTGTCAATATTCTGAGCAGTGGGGTTAGAACTACAACTGCTGAGGCTGATGACCATTGCCACAAAAATAAAGGGTAAAAAATATCTCTGGGTTGTGTTCATAATTTTTGCTTATAAATTTAATGTTGCTGCTATCAATTTCAGTGTCGCTGGTATCAATTCCGCATAATTTTCTGAATATTGAGCCAGTATACAAAGTGTCAACCCAAAATCTGTTAAAGTCAAGAATCGCACTACATACAGAGACTCACCAAGTATGACGGTATCTGTACTATAGGACTCATATTTGATTATTGAAATATACGTAGTGGCGTGGCAAGGCTAAAATAGTGCATTAGAAAATTCTTGTGTGATGGGCGTCTCGCCATTGGCGTCAAGTTAAGGCTGGTTCCCAAATGTCAAGTGACCTTTTGGCATTATCCCTATGCCGTTTGCGAATAGCTTTAACAAGTCCCATTGAGCGATGATTTTCGACAAGCCAAGGTATAAGTTCTAACTGTGGGTTTTGCAAGCAGGCACGGTTAAATGAAATACAAACTGCGGAACACCATCTCAATGGAAATTTGTTCTATAGGCTGCTGTAGAGCAATAGCAACATCGGCACATAGATCGTTAAGTACAGCGTAAAAAATTATTGTTGCAAAGAGTTGCATTTTGATGCCGTTAGCTCCCCCAACCCAGAGGTATGATAGACCCAGTAAGCGTTTTGTAAGTAAAAAAGCATCTTCAATACGCCAACGTCGTCTGTATAAATCACATATTTGTTGTGCCGAAAGTACCTCTGGGTCAATCACATTAGTTAAATGGATATCGGAGAATGATATTCCTATAGCTGCAACTAAAAGGTATAAATAATCCAGGTTTCTGATGAGGATAATGCCCAAGTATTGCAGTTGCGATCGCCTAGCCGCTAGTGGTTTCCTAGTTATGCCTTGAGGTTGCTTACTCTAAGAGGTTGTTTGAAAAGTCTAATTTCTGACTCGCCTCGGCGATTAGAAATCGCGGCTACACAGGCAAAACCTGCCTCCCCAGGTTAAATAATCCTTGATTTTGTATTAGTCCACGCAGGTGGACTTGGTTTGTGTAGTAGCGAATTCTATTCACCCAATACTTTTCTAGTTTTCACTACTTTTTTGCTTAGTCAATTGCTGCACTAATAATTGCACTCCCAAAGCCAACAAACCAATTGCCACTAGACTAAATATCCCACTTCCTAAAGCAACTACACCAACAACCAGAGTCCGAACAGCAGAAGAAATCTTAATTACCAATGGATTAATTGAATGGAGAGGTTTAGCAGCAAAATTTGTAGCGATCGCAATCATCAGCGAATACATTGCATATCCCATTCCTCCAGAAATAACCGCCCCAGTTAAACAGCGTAAAGGACTCGCTGTCGCCTGTATTTTAGTATCCGTTTGTGGCGTTAAATTTTGGTCACTCATACGATTTTGGCTTTCAGATTTTTAATTGGAACATTATCCTTGAATTAATGAAAAAGAATTATTTAAACAGATGATGTCACTTTAATACCATGCGTAATTGTCCGAGTTACAAACAATTCTAAATCCTCATCAATAATTGCTTCCCTTACTTGCCGCAAAACTATTTCAGCCTGCTGCTGAGACTCAAAAAGAGCAAATACTGTTGGGCCAGAACCAGACATCATTGTTCCTAAAACGCCTTCCTGATTTGCAAACACTTCTCGCAACTGCAAAACTTGGGGATAGGCTGGCAATACCACACGCTCTAAATCATTGTGCAATTTTTGGGCAATTTCCCTCGTATCTTTATGCAAGATAGCTTTTACTATTGCTCCTGAATGAACTGCACTAGCACGTGCTACCAAATTATCGGTATCTCTAATATAAGAATGATCAAACTGCTGTCGATAGGTTTTGTATGCCCAAGGTGTGGAAACTTCCAGACTACGGTATTTCCCTAATACTATATATATGTTATCTAAACTCGGCAGGGGAGAAAGTTGCTCACCCCTACCTGTTGCGATCGCAGTTCCACCCGCTACACAAAATGGGACATCAGAACCGAGTGTACCTCCTAACTCTTCTAATTCAGACTGAGTTAATCCCAACTTCCACAGTAAATCTATACCCACTAACACAGCTGCTGCATTTGTCGAACCCCCAGCCAACCCAGCCGCTACAGGAATCTGCTTATTGACGGTAATCTCCACACCGCCATATTTAGCAAAGGCTTCGGGAAATTGCCTCACCATTAATTCTGCTGCTCGGTATGCCAGATTACTTTTATCTGTCGGTACTTGTGGGTGGTTGCAGTGAACACGAATGCTATCAGTGCTAATGGAACGCACATCAATTTTGTCTGAAAGTCCGATACTTTGAAGTATCATGGCTAACTCGTGATAACCATCGGGGCGATCCCCAATGATTTCCAGATATAAGTTGATTTTAGCAGGGGCAATTAGGCTGTAGGAAAGCATTTTCTGGAAGTGGGGAATGGGGAATGAAGAAGGGGAATGGGGAATGAAGAAGGGGAAATAGGAAAAAATCTGCCTTGTTCCCTACTCCCTACTCCCTACTCCCAATTCATTTGCTAAAATTACCCATTGCTGAACGCTGATATCTTCGGCTCTGGCTTGGGGATTTATTTTTAATTGTTCCAGTAAGTGGCTCAGGCGATCGCGTTCTATAACAGATTGCAAATTATTTCGTAACATTTTGCGCTTGGCACCAAACCCCAACTTCAAGAAAGTCTCTAACTGTCGGGGATTAAGCGCTGGTATTTCTATTTTTCGAGGACGTAATCGTACTACTGCTGAATCAACTTTTGGCGCTGGATGGAATGCAGAGGCTGGAACTGTGCAGATTAACTCACACTCAGCCAAATACTGTACCCGCACGCTCAACGCCCCAAAGGTTTTTGACCCTGGTTTAGCATACAACCTTTCTGCCACTTCTTTTTGTACCAGCAATACTATAGAGTCAAATGGTTCGGGGTTAGGATTTGCGATCGTACCCAGTAGTTTCTCAATGATTGGGCCTGTAATGTTGTAGGGAATATTGGCTACTACTTTGTTTGGCTTTTGGAAATTGGGAAAAGCTACCAAATAAGATGGTAAATCCAGGGTGAGAAAATCGCCTTGCAGCAATAAGAAATTTTCAGTCTTACCCAGTTGCTTTGACAACAGATGGCATAAGTCGCGGTCTATCTCAACTGCAATCAGAGATTGCACTAAGGGTAATAAACGACGAGTTAGAATACCAGTTCCAGGCCCAATTTCCAGGATGCGATCGCCTTTGACGGAGCGATCGCTTTCTGTACACTCCGCTGCTTTTATAATTGCGTCGAGCGCCTTTTCACTTTTGAGCCAATGTTGAGCAAAGACCTTACGCGGTCGGATCATCTGTATTTATTGCCTAGTCTAGTTTTTAGCTTTTTCTCAAAAACTTATTATAAATTGTGAAATCCGTCTACAGCGCTAGACTCACTAGAACTCTTGCATAAATATTTTGTGATAAAGTAGGGGATTTACTAATACCAGAATTGTTGAAAACTCATCCGGTAAGCTGAAGTTCGTAGTTGTAGAGTGCAGCAATCAGATTACAACGTAGCCCAAATCGCCGACGACGGTTACGATAACGTTCACGAAGAATCTTAAAAATCTTTCCTGGGAGACTGAACTTTCCTGAACAATTTTGGTGTTTTCTACTTTATGAACAGTTCGGCAGACCGTTGATTCCGACACGCCCCAATCACTAGCAATATGAAAGTAAGTGCGATATTCTCGCCAATACTGTAAAGCCACCAGTACTTGATCTTCTCTACTTAGTTTTGGGCTACCGGAGGTTTTCTTGAGTTTGATGTACTGACGCATCACCCCTACCATTTCATCAAAAGTCTGTCTCTTTACCCCAAACAAGCTTTTAAATTCTCCCTCCGTTAAGCTTTTGGTTTGTTCGTATTGCATATTCTCTCAAAATAGGTACTGGCAAACCCTTTAATATACCATAAAATATTTCTGCAAGAGGTCTATTCTCAATCAATCTTAGCGTAGGCGTAGCCCGCCGCAGGCATCGCAACACCTGTCTAGTTTCTCATGTTTCACATCTAGCAAGCTTTTTGCCGTTTTCTATCCGTCGAACTCACGTTAATTTATGATTTTAAGCTATTTTTCCACGCACCCAAGCGCTGAAGGATTGCACCAGATCAATTTCATCCATAGTTTTACTTTGCTGGATAAATCTATTCATATCACTAACAGAAATTAAAGGAAAAGCTATACTTAACTTAATCTCAATATATTCGCTTTCTATTAGTTGATAAAATTTTAAAACTTCACCGTCATATCTCCATAATTCTGCTACACCTAAAGCTGCATAAATATTAAGCTTATTAACAGAACTGCTAGTAATATCAATTTCAACTGCTAAATCCGGTGCTGGGTCTGTTTTTAAATCTAATTCTTGCTTACCTCTAATTGCTGGTTCATTTTGAATATAATAGCAAGTATCGGGTTCTATTCCCTTTGTTATTGTTTTACGTTTTAATGTTGTAGAACCAGCACTTCTAATTTTAGTTTTTAATTCTACTGCTAAAGCGAATATCAATCGGTCAAACTGAATTTTAGGATTTTCGTGTTCAAAAAGTGGAGTCATGATTTCTAAAACACCGCAGTCATAAGCAAATCTTGAGCCTCTGTCCTCACCCGTATCTCTCAGCAAGGCTTCAAAGGTTTCCCAGCTAATGTTCTGTAGCACTGTTCTTTGTTCAGCAGGCGTTGACTTGACAAGCATATTACAATACTTCTTCTGTCAGGACATTAGATAAAATCACGATAATTTTACCTATGTCATTAATATAATATTCGCTCAAGTCAATTTCAACCATTTGAGCAAGAAAAGAAGTTTCAAAAACTTTAGTTTCTCCTAATAAATAATCGAGATAATTAAAATGTGCCAACTATTAGCAAGATATGTTGCTGATATTTGGCACAATCACTATCTAGATATTTTGTAACTTTAAGCAAGGAAACCTGCAAAAAAGTCGAGAGTTTCTTTCAGTGCTTTGATGAAAATATCAATTTCTTCGCGGGTGTTGTAGAAAGATAGACTTGCTCGTGCGGTTGCGGCAAGACCTAAATAACGGTGTAATGGTTGTGTGCAGTGGTGTCCAGAACGGATAGCAACGCCTTCTTGATCTAATAATGTAGATAAGTCGTTGGCGTGGACTTCTCCGGCTGTAAACGACGCAAGAGCGGCTCTCCCTTCTCCTGTCGGAGACGCTACGCAAACACCTTTTGCATTTGGTTTGGGGCCGTAAATTCTAATTTGGGGAATTTGCTCTAATTGTTGGAACAAATAAGCGGTTAATTCTGCTTCGTAGGCGTGGATTTTATCCATGCCGATACTAGTAAGATAATCGATCGCAGCACCAAGTGCGATCGCTTCTCCAATTGCAGGTGTCCCAGCTTCAAATTTATGCGGTAATTCTGCATAAGTAGAATGGTCTAAATACACCTCTGCAATCATCTCACCACCACCAAAAAATGGTGGCATTGATTCTAGCAATTCCAACTTGCCATATAGAAATCCTATCCCAGTTGGGGCGCACATTTTATGACCGGATGCTACCAACCAATCACAATCTATTTTTTGTACATCAACAGGGTAATGAGGAACACTTTGGCAAGCATCAACTAAAAATTTAGCACCATAGCTGTGAGCGATCGCACCAATTTCTGACACTGGATTAATGCAACCCAAAGTATTAGAAATATGCACCACCGACACTAACTTTGTTTTTTCGGAAATCAGCTTTTTAAACTGTTCCAAATCAAAAGTTTCTTCTGGTGTTAATTCTACAAATTTCAGTACTGCACCCGTTTTTTGTGCTACCAATTGCCAAGGCACAATATTGCTGTGGTGTTCCATCACCGACAGAATAATTTCATCTCCTGGCTGCAAATTATTCATTCCCCAGCTATAGGCTACTAGGTTAATCGCCTCACTTGCGTTGCGGGTGTAGACGATTTCCTGACGGGATGCAGCATTAATGAATTTGGCAACTTTATCTCTAGCACCTTCATAAGCATCAGTAGCTTTGGCACTCAGAGAATGGGCACCTCGATGCACGTTAGCATTATAGTGTTCGTAATAATCCCGTAGGGTATTTAATACGAACAAAGGCTTTTGCGATGTCGCCGCATTATCGAGATAAACCAAGGGTTTGCCGTTGACTTCCTGATGCAATATCGGGAAGTCAGCGCGAACTTTATCAGCAAGGGTTTTGGTAGAGGTGAAAGTCATTGGTAGATTAGTTATTACTCATTAGTCAGGGACTTGAGATTATTCACTGTGTTTAAAAGGATTTCTCGCAGAGAAGGAACTGGTATTTTGTTGATAACTTCAGCAGCGAAGGCGTTAATTAACAACTTCCGAGCATCGTTTTCATCAATTCCCCGACTTTGCAGATAGAATATTTCATCATCTTCCAATTGGCTAACGGTAGCACCGTGGGCGCATTTTACATTATCCGCAGTGATTTCCAATTGGGGTTTGGTATCAACTCTGGCTTTAGACGATAGCAGCAAATTGCGATTCAACTGGGCTGCATTTGTCAACTGCGCTGGTTTGGGTACAAAAACTTTACCATTGAATACCGCATGAGCGCGATCGCCTACAATACATTTATGCAATTGGTCACTTGTACCGTGGGGATAGTTGAGTGCGATCGCACTGTGAGTATCAGACAATTGCTTACCAGAAATTATCGTCAAACCATTGAGAGTAGTCTGTGTCTGCTCACCAGTTTGCAAAATTTCCAAATTGTGCCGTGACAACTTTGCACCTAAAGTTATGGCGTGACTTGTATATCGACTATCACGAGCTTGTGCGATCGCAGTTTTCCCAATATGAAAAGCCTCTGCACCTTCCCATTCAACCCTAGTGTGACTCACCTCAGCATTGTCACCAACCCAAACTTCCGTAACCGCGTTAGTTAAATATACTCTCTCCTCCTCCGCGCTCTCTGCGCCTCTGCGGTTCGTATACTCCTCAACCAACGTCACCTGCGAACCACTTTCCGCCACCACCAAACAACGCGGCTGCGAAATCGTCGCCGTCTCCCCCGCAACCGAAATAAACACCAAATGAATTGGCGTTTCAACTACCACATTCTTCTTTACCCACACCACAGCTGCATCAGTTATCCCAGCCGTATTGAGAGCAGTAAAAACTTCTTGCGCTCCCTCAGCTTGAGCTAAATACTGCTGTACACCTTCCTGCTCAACCGCAGACAAACCAGCCAAATTACTTACCACAATTCCAGATGGCAAATCTAAAACTGCGGATAAATCTGGTGCAAAAACGCCGTTAACAAATACCAAACGACTATTAGCTGCTTCTGGCAAAATATCAAATTGTAGAGACGTTGCACGCAACGTCTCTACATTAAATTGAAGCTTTCGTAGAGACGACAAATCAGTAAACCGCCATTCTTCCTCGCGGGTGGTGGGAATAGTCGAGTGGCGTACCCAATTAGCAGCACTTTGGCGTAATTCCTGCAACCATCCCTCTGTTTTGGGTGCAGTTACCTGATTTAACAATTCAGTTAGATAGGTATCTTTATCTAACAAAGGAGATGTCAAACTGACTAAATTCGAGTTAGGTATTGGACTAGGAGATACTTGAATACTCATTACACACCCACCTCGGCTGCAAATTCTTCCAGCACCCAGTCATAACCGCGAGACTCTAATTCCAGCGCTAATTCCTTACCACCACTGGTAATAATTCGCCCCTGCGCCATCACATGGACAAAATCAGGCACAATATAATCAAGTAATCGCTGATAGTGAGTAATCAAAATTGTCGAATTGTCTGGACTTGCCAGTTGATTTACCCCATTCGCCACAATTCTGAGCGCGTCAATATCCAAACCCGAATCAGTTTCATCCAAAATTCCTAACTTTGGTTCCAGCAGCGCCATTTGCAGAATTTCATTCCGCTTCTTCTCACCACCAGAAAATCCTTCATTCAAACTCCGACTGAGGAAACTGGCATTCATCTTCACCACATCCAGCTTTTCCTCAATCAAATCGTCAAAATCAAAAGCGTCTATTTCCTCTAAACCTTGCGCCTTCCGCCGGGAATTATACGCCACCCGCAAAAAATCTAAATTGCTCACACCCGGAATTTCTAACGGATACTGAAACGCCAAAAACACACCACTTCTAGCGCGTTCCTCCGGTTCCAACTCCAGTAAATTCTGTCCCTGGAAAATCACCTCACCGCCAGTCACCTCATACGCCGGATGCCCAGCCAACACCTTAGAAAAAGTACTTTTACCAGAACCATTCGGCCCCATGATCGCATGAATTTCACCCGATCGCACATCCAGATTCACACCCTTCAGAATCGGTGTTCCATCAACATTAGCCGTCAGATTCCGTACTGACAGCACAACTTCACTATTTTCAATAATCATCTTCTCTCCCTTCTCTTTCTCTGCGCTCTTGGCGTCTTGGCGGTTCGTTACTCTTCCAAAAGATAAACACAGAACGCCGATGCCCCTGTGTTTATCCTTCCTTCCATTTATCCAACACTGCCTTCCAACTTCAAACTCAACAACTTATCAGCTTCCACAGCAAACTCCATCGGTAGCTGATTGAAAACATCCTTACAAAAGCCGCTAATCATCATCGAAATAGCATCTTCCGAAGAAATACCCCGTTGAGCAAAGTAAAATAACTGATCTTCCCCAATCTTAGAAGTAGAAGCTTCATGCTCCACCTTCGCACCGTTATTTTGCACTTGAATATAAGGGAAAGTATTGGCATGGGCATTATCCCCAATCAGCATTGAGTCACACTGAGAATAATTTCTCGCCCCTTTCGCCGTCGGATTAACTTTCACCAAACCCCGGTAACTATTACTAGAATTACCTGCGGAGATTCCTTTAGAAATAATTGTACTGCGGGTATTCTTCCCAACATGAATCATCTTACTACCCGTATCAGCTTGCTGCTGATGATTTGTCAGCGCCACCGAGTAAAACTCACCCACAGAGTTATCACCCACCAACACACAGCTAGGATATTTCCAAGTAATTGCCGAACCTGTTTCTACTTGAGTCCAGGAAATCTTAGAATTTACACCCTGACACAAACCGCGCTTAGTGACAAAGTTATAAATACCGCCTTTACCGTTGGCATCGCCAGCGTACCAGTTTTGCACAGTGGAGTATTTAATTTCTGCATTGTCGAGGGCGACAAGTTCCACAACGGCGGCGTGCAATTGGTTGCTGTCATACATCGGTGCGGTGCAACCTTCGAGGTAAGAAACATAACTACCTTCTTCGGCGACAATCAAAGTCCGTTCAAATTGTCCCGTGTCACCAGAGTTGATGCGGAAGTAGGTAGATAGTTCCATTGGGCATTTTACGCCTTTAGGAATATAGACAAAAGAACCATCGCTAAATACGGCGGCGTTCAAGGCGGCAAAATAATTGTCAGCGATGGGAACAACACTACCCAAATATTTTTTGATTAATTCTGGGTGTTCTTGCAACGCTTCCGAAAACGAACAGAAAATAACGCCATCTTCCGCTAGCTTTTCTTTAAATGTAGTAGCGACAGAAACGCTATCGAAAATTGCATCAACGGCGACATTTGCCAGCCGCTTCTGTTCAGATAGAGAAATGCCTAACTTCTCGAAGGTTTCTAAAAGGGTTGGATCAACTTCATCCAAGCTGTTTAGTTTTTCTTTCTTACGTTTCGGCGCTGAGTAGTAAATGATATCCTGATAATTGATTGGCGGATACTTGACATTCGGCCAAGTTGGTTCCGTCATTTTTTGCCACTGGCGATAAGCTCTGAGGCGAAAGTCCAGCATGAACTGTGGCTCATTCTTCTTAGAAGAGATCAAGCGGATAACGTCCTCGTCTAGTCCACGCGGTATGGTGTCGGACTCAATGTCTGTGACAAAGCCGTACTTGTAGGGTTGGTTGACTAAGGTTTTGACAGTGGCACTCATCAGTAATAATCTCTCGTGTTCGGAACTTGAATCTCTCTATAAGGATGGGAGACGGGTTTTCTTTAGCCGATTCCCATCTACCGTTACGGAATGGTTATACGGCTGTTAGAATAGTGGTGGAGACTAAAACAACTTCATTGTTGTTTAACCTATCTTCATTTTACGCTAGATTAACAACAACAATGTTGTCAAAGTCAAATTTTCCAAAAAATTTTTGTGATGTTCGCTGAACGTCTCGCACCAAATGAAGATGGCGACTACCCACCAGTCCTCAACCAAGCAAGATATCCTTGAGTATCTGCACAAACACGAAAAAGCAACGGCTTTGGAGCTAGCTGAAGTTTTAGACGTTACGCCCCAAGCTATCCGTCGCCATCTCAAAGATTTGGAGACGGAGGAGCTAGTTTTGTATTCTACATCAGTGCAGGCGGCGGGGATGGGGCGGCCGCAGCACCTTTATGAATTGAGTCCTCAAGGACGCGATCGCTTGCATCGAACAATGAGCGATCGCTTTGGTGATGGACACGGCAATTTTGCAGTTTCGTTGCTAGACACCTTAGCCGAAACAGTAGGACACGATCAATTTAAATCGATTTTAGAGAAACAGTGGCAGCGCAAAGCCAAAGAATACCGCGATCGCGTCGGTAACGGTTCACTGCGAGAACGTGTAGCTAACTTAGTAGAGTTAAGAAAAGCGGAAGGCTTCATGGCAGAGTATCACGCTGTTGATGTAAATGACTCCTTTGAGAGCGATCGCTTTATCTTAATGGAGCATAACTGCGCTATTTCTAACGTTGCCGAATCTTTCCCCAGCATCTGTGGTCACGAATTAGAAATGTTTGCAGCCGTCTTACCAGATTGTACCGTAGAACGCACCCACTGGATTATTGATGGCGAACACCGTTGTGGCTATTTAGTACAAATTCGCCAGTAAAATTATCATAGAAAAACTCGGTTTACATCTAGCCGTGGTAATGGATAATAGCTAAATAGCAACTACCTATTATCAATAATCAACTAAGTTTGAGATAGCATTTATGGATGTACCACCACAGCAACCATCAGCACAATTTTTAACCCTGGAAGAGTCAGCAAAAGTAGACGCAGCGTTATTGTCTTCTCCAGAAAAATTTTTAACAAGATTGACTATTTCATCACTGAAGCTTTTGAAGCATATTGCCCAAGAGTACGGTGTTGCTATTGAAGATTTGACAGCACAGCAAGTAATAGCCTGGTTTGAAACCGATGGCAAAATTCGACGTGAGCAAGGAATTGAAGCTTCATATCTGAAATGGTGAACTATGGTAGTAAAGTTTGCATTTCATGTTCAGTTAAGAAAATTGTAGGTTGGGTAGAACGAAGTAAAACCCAACAAAGTCAAGGAAGTGTTGGGTTTCGTTCCTCAACCCAACCTACGTATAAGTTGAGTTTTAGGCTTAACAAACAAAAAGCACCTTTAAAAAGGTGCTTTTATTTATAAATAAATAACATTTGATTTTTCAAACAATTATTTAAGCATTGTAATTGTTAGTACGAGGACTACGAGCGCCAGTTACGGCTCCAATCATTGAGGCTATTAAACCTAATAAAGAACCAAAGACAAACCACCACAATCCCGAACGTATATTAGCTGCCGTATCACGAGCTTGTTGGGCACTTATGTTTGCTTGTGGTACATTAACACCACCTTGCTGTTGTACCTGGTTTATAACTTCTCCTGCGTTAGAAGCAGCAACACCAAAAGCACCAGATACTCCACTTGCTAAAAGCCATGAGCTAACTGCCAAAGTCGTTGCCCAAAGAATTGCGCCGTTAAGAAGAGCTGTATTGCGGTTCATCGGCCCACAAGCACGGGCTGTAACCCAACCACCAGTAAATAGGGAAATTAGTAAAGCGATAGTTGACCAAAGCCCCGCATTACCCGCAGCGTTAGGGGCAATTGTTCTAGGTGCACCTGAACCTGCAACTGTGCCTGCCGCAACCGCAGCAATGATAGAACTCAAAATTAATTGTGTAGCTAAAGAAACCAACAAACCAGCAATAATTGGCCCCCAGCGAACACGGTCGTGATATTCAGCTACTCGACCTGCTACCACAGTATCAGTAGATATAACGTCATTGCCTGTCCGATTTACGTATGACATCGCTTATGTTCTCCAGTGCTGTTTCAGCAAAGTTCCTGCTCAGGTATATTCATCTTTATGCTTCAAATTAAATAACTAAATGTTCTGTTTTAATCTCTATCGATAGAAAGATTTAATAGGTATATCTTTAGCTATAAAAAAACTCTATTTAACAATTTTTAATATAGTTTAGTGTTTGTTTATTTATGTATTTTTCCTACAATTTCCATTTAAAAACTCTTAACTTAAAATATAACTATTAACTAGCTATCAGAAACCAGCTTTAAAGATGTATGCCATTAGACTTAATCTAACTAAAGCTTTGTAATGAATGTCAAAAGTAAAAATCATCAAAAACTAACGCATCCTCACAGCAGTGCCTGTGGCAGTAATCAGCAAAAGAACTCCTGACTGGTCAAGATTGATTGTGCCAGTATCAATTTCAATCCCAATTACAGCATTTGCTCCTAAACGTTGTGCGCGTTGTTCTAATTCTTCTAATGCCTTGCGTTGACCCTGCTCAAATAGACGCTCATAGCTACCAGTGCGTCCACCGATAATATCACGAATCCCAGCCAAAAAATCCCGTAAGAAATTACTGCCGTACACTACTTCGGCTGTCACAATACCTAAATATGACTCAATCACGGCTCCTTGAATTACATCAGTAGTAGTTATAATCATAAATTAACCTCCTAGATAATATACATATTGATTATTCAGATGTTTGTCCAAATGTGTGAGAATTTGTAACTTTAATTACAAAATAATAGCTTAAATAAACATCCTCTTGTACAACTTTAAATTGTGCTTTCAGCTTTAGTATTGTCCTCACCAAAAACTAGCACTTAAAGTAACATTTGACTGATTAAATTTATCTTACCGTGTAATGACCATAAAAGGATGTTAATGGCGGGATGATAAATTCTAAAAAGGGAGTATAAAAAGCTAAAACTTATATATAGTCAGCAAATTATTAAATTAAATAATAAACATCAATGAATACCAAACTCTGAAAGCTTGACCTATCAAGATATAGGATTAAGTTAAGTGCCTATTGATATTTTTTTGAAAATGCGTATAAATACTGATTAAAAAAGGTGTCGTTTTGTTGTTGTACTGTTTTATATAGGATAACTTCATTTGATCCTTGATAGCTTCTACTCATCCTTCAGTCAAAACTCCCTTATAGAGTGCTGAATGTAAAGGAACAGTGAATGAACTATTAACATCTAAAATCATACGAATAAATACAGTTTTCAAAAATCCATATTTTTGTTTTAATGTACAAGAAAAAAGTCCTCTAAAATTTCAGGAAATTTACTGTGTACAAGCCAACATCATTCGTGTTTAGTGTGGTGTTACTAGGATGTTTTGCCTTCACCATACCTTCAGTAGCTCAAGCTCAGGTATTAGTGGCGCAAGCCAAAAACCCACAATTAAAGCAACTACTAGAAGAAGGACGGAGGTTAGTAGATAGCGGCGATTATGGTGGTGCGATCGCAGTTTATCAGCAAGCAGCTAGTCTAGATCCCAAAAATGCTAAAATCCATTCAGGTATTGGCTACCTATACGCTCAACAGGGAAATTACCAGGCAGCACTAACTTCTTATCGTCGTGCGATCGCCATCAACCCTAACAATAGTGATTTTTATTACGCTGTGGGTTACATCAAAGCCAATTTGGGAGACACTGCTGGGGCAAAAGAAGGCTACCGTCGGGCCATACAGCTAAACCGTAATAATGTTAACGCTTATTTAGGATTAGCTGTTACCCAATCTCGTATGGGAGACTATAATGCTGCTACTTGGGCATACCAACAAGCAATAGATTTGGATAAAAACAACGCCCAGACTTATGAGTTGATGGGTTCGATGTATAAACAGCGACGACAAACAAAACAAGCCAATAGCTTGCTTCAAAAAGCCCGCGACTTGTACAAGCGGCGTAATGACTTACAAGGAGTGGACAGAGTAGAAGCTATGCTGCGGCAGTTAGGAGGATGAGGTTAATCTAACTAGCGTCCCGTTAATTCCACAAAAATATCTTCTAGATTAGAGGGACGCACCACCATTCCGGTTTTATCAGGCTATTAGTTTAAGTAGATATTTACTACTTCCAAAGATTGGGAAAAACAAATATTCTCAACTACGGACGCTATAATTTCCCACTTCAGATACACCCAATTGCTTCATCACAAACCTTTTCCGTTAACAGAACAGAGCTGTTATAAAGTTTCCAAAGAAATCAGCCTATCGCTATCCATAATACCGATGCGTCCTGGCTTGGTAAAGCAAAAAGCATCGCCCAAAAATTCAACCTCATCCATATAATGGATCGTCAGTAGCATCGTCTCCTTGTTTATTTAAATCCCGAATAATTTCCCAGAGACTTCGCCTGGTTTGGGGGTCTATTTCTACGTTGGTTCATCCAAAAAAAATTTGCGGTTGATGCAATAAGGCTCTCGCAATCTGCAACTGTCGTTTCATACCCCCAGACAGGATTTTTACCAAATCATTACATTGTTCTGCTAGCTCAACATTCTCCAGCCATCACCTTAGTACTAATACAGATTGTGTCTGAGGTTGCTCCTAAACAAGGGGCAAAATTCCCAAGTTTCACCAAGCTTGGCTTTGTGCAGTTTAATAAATAATTGGTATTAAGTCGTCATACACCATAGTCCTACTCGGTCATTTATGAACTAATACAGTTCAGATAAGACAAAAACACTTCTAGAGACAGCAATTTATCACGTCTCAAAAACCCACGATTTTGTACAAGTAGCGCTTTGAACCGTATTGATTTATAAACAACAAAATTCCCGACTTCTCTAAGAAGTCGGGAACTTGAGGCTTGAATTTTCACAAATCAAATAGGATTTATATAGCGATTTTGATAGTAAGCCAAAATTTGCTTAACTTGTTGCCGACTTTGTGAACCAGAATTCGCTGTCCACGAAATAGACAAACCACCAATTTGACTTTGATTGTAATCAAACTGTTGGGATGATTGGGGAATTAAATCCACTTCTACCCCTTCAACTTGACGTAAATGAGCTGCTATCTCTCTATAGACAGCTAAAGGACAACCAGCGAATTCAATTTTTTCCTTAGTCTCCATCTCTATGAAGCTCCAACATTAAGAGGATTTGAGGAGGGCGTTGCCACTGAAACAGGATTGCCATTAGCAGATGTAGCTGATGGTGTTGAGTTGACAGGCCCTTCTCCTACCATTTTGGCAACTTCGATACCAAATTGTTCGAGAATTACAATCGGGTTAGAGCCTCCATTCATTTCAATCCGTTTAATCAGTACGCCATTTGCTAATCGCTGTCCCGCTTGCACATAGCGACTCGTCGGCTCATCTGGTACTTTGATAATTGCCTGCGGTTCCTTACTAATTAGAACTACACCAGTTACAATAACTGCCCTTGCTAACTCAGGTTGTGCTGCTGGTGGCAATACAGATACTAAAGTTGGGTTGGGGACAACTTGAGGCAAAACCTTAGGTAAGACTGAAGTCAAAGTAGAATTAACTTTTTTTGGTACAGAAGCAATATTTTTCTTCTGATTTAAAGCTATGTTAGGTGTTGAAAGTTTTCGTCCTGCTAGCGATGCAGTCGGTAGCTTAGGCAAGATAGGAACAGGTTTTCCAGCCCCGGATGTTTTAGGCATTCCCGAAACCGTCTGTCCAAAAATTTGGGCAAACGGGTCAGTCCGATCTTTTGATACTAGAATTAACGGTGCCCGCTCTGTAGGATTAGTGGATTGAATCAAGTTAACAGATGCAGGAGTAACTTGTGAAACCTGTTTGGCAGGTATCACTGGATTCTTGAAGGATTGAGCCGTTGGTGGGGACTTTGCTACTATTTTAGGAATCGGCGCAGGATTGACGGCTTGTGGTGTATCTTCAGAAGCACATCCAGCGATCGCTAAGATTAAAATAGCTGCAATTGTAATTTTTGAATTTCTGCCCATGAGCTGTTCTCAAAAGCCATTGGAAAATTGAAAAAATGGAAATATACATGCCTAAAATTTGTATCAAAGGCAAAGTATGTTACCTTTATAACCTAATTTTTTACATTTCAAGGGTTATTTTTAACACTAACAACCCAGCATAACTGCGGATTTAGTTTATTTGCAGTTAATCGTCTGCTACACCCATAAGCTGTTTCATCAAATCCAGACCTTTCTTGACTCTACGGGAAACTGTCACGACACTTATCCCCAGATGTTCTGCAACTTGTTTTTGGGTCAAATCTTGTAAAAACACGCATTCCAAGACATCACGGGTGCGTTGTTCAAGTTGAACCAATGCTTGTTGCAAGCGAAGTTGGTCTTCTTGTGCCAATTGAAAGCTGCGATAGTTAGGATCTGGAACCAATTCTCCCAAACAAGTAGAGCCTTCTTCTCCATCTTGGATTGGCACATCAAGACTTAAAGGAGCGCGATTTACCCACGCTAACTTAATTTCTTGCCATTCGTTTGGAGAAATTTCTAGCGCTGTTGCTAATTCGGTATCTGTTGGTTGGCGATTATGCTTTTCACGCCAAGAACGTGACACTCCTATTGCTTGCTGTTGGAGTGCTAACCACTTCCGAGGAATTCGCACAGTGACACCTTTATCTCGGAGATAGTGTTGAATTTCACCCCGAATATAAGGTAGAGCATAGGAACTAAAAGCATGTCCCTTTGAAAGTTCAAATTTTTCAATCGCTCTGATTAAACCCAAACATCCAACTTGGAGCAAATCATCGTAGGTTTCATGACATTGATTTGTCCAGTAGTGAGCTTCTTTTCTCACAAGTCCAAAATTGAGTTTTACCAGTTGATTGCGAACATTTTCTGACCGAGATTGCTGATATTCTCGCAACAACTGCCAAATTTCATGTTTTAGTTCATTGGTGACTGTGGTAGGCATAGCACCGTGCTTATTGAGTAAATTAACAATCAATTACTCACTTTTAAATAGTTGCGATTGCGCGATATTGTATTTAATATCGCGCTATATGTAATAGCAATTACTATGGGATTAATAACTTTTTTTCAGCAAAATTCCAATAGAATTGCTTGACAACCGCGCAAAATTTAAATGGGTGAAGTTGGTATTTAGTTTGTTATTTATCTTTGGGATAATCTGTAGCTATTTTTAGAACTACATAGAAATAAAATATAAAATTAATCACTAGATATCAAACCGAGATTTTACTTAACTTTAATTAATTAATGGTGAAGCTAATTTCCAAAAAAAAAACAACAATAGTCAGAATTTTGTTAGATAGTAAAAGTTTGATTTACAGTAAAACTACGTGTCCATTCAACCGAAATTCAGCTAATAATTAAAAATAACTAATAATATTTGAAAAATAGTATGTATATTTACGCAAGCAAACATAACAAAGTGCGAGATTGCTCTTTGTTGTACTGGGGAGATATTGCAGGGCAAAATATCACTAACCCAAGCATATTAGGCTTTAGACTTTCCCCTCTTTGTCAGAAACCTATGTACCACCCTGAAAAAAGGCAGGGCTGTTTCATTCTTTCAAAGCCTCTTGAAAAGTTGGGGACAACGGAAGGAATAATTCTTCTCTTGTCTGTTTTCGTCTCTGTAAGGCTTTTATCGGAATGAAACAGCCCTGAAAATGTGGGCAAAGAAGTTAACTTTTGCGATCGAACCTGATGTTTACAGAATTGTAGTTCTGAATGCCAGGTCAGTT
This sequence comes from Nostoc sp., assembly GCF_036917775.1. Classification (GTDB taxonomy): domain Bacteria; phylum Cyanobacteriota; class Cyanobacteriia; order Cyanobacteriales; family Nostocaceae; genus Nostoc. The sequence goes on along the minus strand of NZ_JBALEQ010000060.1, from coordinate 15,060 downwards.
ATCTAACTCTAAAGAATTTAGCTACGAGTCGGTTCAACCCGTGCAAAAAATAGACCGCGAATCTTGACTTCTTTTGGTTCGCCAGCACCTAAGTCTGTATCAGATGGCTGTTCGCTCTCGAAAGTACCAGCAATTTCACCACTAGAACTATCTACTTTAGCGATTTGCAGAGAAATCTTACCGTTAAGATTTTCAGCACGCTTGACGTTAGTACGGGTAAGTTCTTCATCATCGGCTTGGGCGGGGAGAGCTACGGCATTATCGTAGCCACTGACGACACCACGACCTTTGGGATCTAGGAAGGCAGCACCACGGTAGGAAGGAACTTTGAAAGTGCCTTCAAAGTCCGTAGAGGTGTTAATACTGCTCAAACTGGGTTGGGTTTGAGCAACCAAGTTTTTGATGGTGAAGAGGAAAGGTACTCGCTCACCGCCAGGAAGCTGTACGGTGATGGCTTGGAAGTCAAGACCATCAGTTTCTTCAAAGGTTAAGCTATTATCTGAGTTGATTTTTAGGTTGCCTTGCACCTGGTCAATAGTGGAAGTGTATCTAGTCAACAATTTGCCAGCAACAAATTCTGCTTCTTGGCGTTTATTAGCAGGTTCTTCTTTGATGAAAAAGCTAGTTGGTTCTAAGCAAAGTTCTTTGATGGTGTATGACTGGCTAGAATCAATGGGAATGGAACCACGGCTTGTTTCTGCTAGTTGGGGGCATTTATTCGCCAAGCCAGTGCCGCGAATTTGGTCGTAAGTAAGTACATCTCTACTACTAGTAGCAGGAGCATCACTACAAGCAGTTATTAGTCCCAGGCACAAAGCCAAGAATGCAACAATTAAAGCGCGATACCTCATGGTCAACCTCAATCTCAAAAATTAATATCTAAGTTGTAAAACTGCATCGAAGCTTTGATTTCTGACGAAAAGCCATCTTCGAACTGACACTGCGTTGCTCTGATTACCAGAATTGAAACAAATGTCAGGGCGTATAGGCTGGAAGTCGCCAGTCAAACTTTTCTCTGCTAAACGTAGTTAAACGTGTCGTTCTCTTGAGCTTGGGGAGTAAACCCCAGAAGAAGTAGCACACTGTATCCTTTTTGGATGTGTGTAACTAGGGAGCAAAAAACCAGCAGTTTTACTGTTGGTGGCATTTGTTAGAGTTGGGCGGGGGAATGAGTAAGCGCTACACAGAGCAGCATAAGTGCTTGCCTCAAAGAGTGCGAAGAGAGTTGTCTGCTTTGCACTTTGCTTTTGCCAATTGCAAAAGCAGCATCGCCCAAGTCTTTTTGTATCATGTATGTGACGCTACTACATACAGCCCATTGTTTGATGGGTAAATTAGCCAGATCATACGATTTTTTTTAACTCAAAATCAAAGTACTCTTAATTAACAAAGTCTCGTCCTGATCGCATCTAGCTGATGTGGAGGCTATGCTAAAGGTTACTACGCTCTTTTAGGAGCGATCGCAATTGCTTTTAATAAAGATACAAATCTAGTTATATTCAACCCTTACTTAGGGAAGAGCAAAGGCGGTGAGTCTAGCAAAAAACCATCTAAAAGCTTACAGTAGCTTCATTTTCTGGGCTTAATGTCTAGAGTAAGTATTGGCAAACTAGGGAAAATTAAAAATCTCCGGTAAATTTGAGTTGGCCTCATTTATACGGAAAAGTTGGCATGAACCATAACAAAAATCTGGAATCAGGGGAGTTGTCCTGTAAACTGCAAGCGATCGCAACTGTGGTGTATGATGCCGTGCAGGGTTGTGAAGGTAAGACTTCTGATCTTTTGGCAATGCTTAGGCAATTAGAACAGTTACACAGAGAGATCCGAGATGGGGTTTTTCAAGAGAGTTTGCCTGTTAACCGTCGGCAACTTTACTCACTCCTCAAAGATATTGAGTCTGAGGGAGGCTGGCCTTATATCGAGCGTATGAGACTACAAGCTTTTCTAGCGAATTTGCCACAAGAGGCTCCCCCAGAAAATAGCCGTGAAGTTTTAGAGAGCGATCGCTCCTTTGCTGATTAACTCGAAAATTATTTTCTAGCTCTGAATTCACAACCCCGATCGCCTCATCAACCGCTAAACCAAGAGCGGTTGCTCATTGAGGCTTCAACTTAATTCATAATTAAAAAGAGTTTTTAGTGGTTATGCCATTACAAAGAAAGCGATCGCGCTCCTCAAGATTACGGTTGTGCTTGAGGTAATCACCCACCCAGTCGCAACCACGAACAAGCAGATCGTCAAGATTTAAATTCCACAGAATTATCGTGTTGTCATCACTAGCTGATGCTAGTGTTTGACCATCTGGGCTAAAACTGACACTTAACACTGGCGCACGATGCCCATTCAGACTTTTAATTAATTTGCCTTCATGACTCCAAAGTTTTACTGTACTATCCCAACTGGCGGCGGCAAGCAATTCACCATTAGGACTGAAAGTTACAGCGTTGACGCTATCGCTATACCCCTTTAATAAGGTTTTTAACAACGTACCATCCCGTCGCCACAGTTTTACTGTGTTATCCCAACTAGCAGAAGCCAGCAACTCATCAGTGGGACTAAAGCTGACACCTAACACCCAACTGTCATGGGGCGAAAAGGTTTTGAGCAATTTGCCTTCACGGTTCCACAGTTTTACAGTTTGGTCATCACTGGCAGAGGCTAAAATCTGACTATCAGGGCTAAAATTTACGCTATTTACCCAACCTTGATGCCCCACTAAGGTTTTGAGTAACTTACCTTGACGGTTCCAAAGCTTCACGGTTTTATCTTTGCTAGCTGATGCCAAAAACTGACCATCAGGGCTGAAATTCACGCTCATCACACTATCGCTATGTCCGTGAAGAGTCATGATTAAGGTACCGTCAAGCCGCCAAAGTTTCACGGTTTTGTCATAACTTCCTGAAGCCAGCATTTTACCCTTGGGGTCAAAACTGACACTAGGAACTTTACTTGTGTGCCCCACTAAAGTTTTGTAAAGTCGAGTTTTGACCTCGCCATTACTAGTGTATTTCTTCCAGAGTTTTACAGTGCGATCGCTGCTACCAGAAGCCAGCATCTGACCGTTGGGGCTCCAAGTAACGCTCAAAACTCGATCTCGATGCCCTTGAAGAGTAGACGGTGTTGGGGCATTTAAACTCCATAGTTTCACGCTTTTGTCGAAACTTCCAGAAGCCAGCAATTTGTTATTTGGACTGAAAGCGATAGTAACAACAGCATCACTGTGTCCTTTGAAGGTTTTGAGTAAAGTACCAGTTAGACTCCAGAAGTTTATGGCATTGTCTTCGCCTGCGGAAGCTAACTTTTTACCATCAGAACTAAAGCTCAAACTCCATACTGTACTGCTATGCTGCCGTAAATTTTTGTAAAGACGAAAGTCAAAACCTTCTTTAGTATCGTTATTCTCACGTCGCCAAAGTTTCACTGTCTTGTCTCGACCGGCTGACGCTAAAAATTTACCGTCGGGGCTGAAAACAGCTACAGTCACACCCTGCTGATGTCCCTGCAATGTTGTAACCAAGCTACCATCCCGTCGCCAGATTTTCACTGTCTTGTCATCGCTCGACGAAGCGATTAATTGACCATCGGGACTAAAGTTTACCCAGTTAACCCACCCTCGGTGTCCTCTCAGGATTTTTACTAATGTACCGTCTTTGCGCCAGAGTTTTATGGTTGTATCCTTACTGGCAGTAGCTAACAACTCGCCATCAGGACTGAAATTAACGCTATAAACCCAATCTTTATGTCCTTTCAGGGTTTTATATGGCTTGGGATCAAATTCACCTGTAACCGGGTTTTTACTCCAGATTTGTACTGTTTTGTCGAGGCTAGCGGACGCTAGGGTTTGACCATCTGGGCTGAAGCTTACACTGGTAACGGCATCAGTGTGACCTTTGAGGGTTTGCAGTAAAGTACCATCAGGATGCCAAATTTTCACAGTCTGATCTCGGCTACCTGATGCTAGGGTTTGACCATCTGGGCTGAAAGTTACTCCCCAGACAATATCAGTGTGCCCTTCTAAGCGGTTGACTTCTGTTACCCCATAAACCGCCTGTTGCAGGGCTGTTACCACCCGCATTCGGGTATCTGGTTGCACTCCATCTGCGTGTTTCAGTTCTCTCCAAGCCCGCAAACTTTCTAATAAAGCATCAAACTCTTTATTAGATGCAAATAGAGCTTCGCTAGCAGCCGTGATTCCACTAATCCTCAAGTTGGTTTCACTGCGTTCAGCTCGTAAAGTTTGGTGAATTGCTGCTGTTTTTTGCAAGTCGGCTTGCCACCATAATGCTGCTATTGTTCCCCCCATGATTGCCAGCATTACGCCTACAAACCGTGCTTCTCGTAGTCGCCGTTGCAACGCCAAATTGAGTTGCTTTTGACTCAGTTGTTGGGCTACTTCTGCTCTAATTTTTTCGAGTTTGATTTTTTCAAACTCGGCAAGCATACCATAATTATTTTTTTGGCGAATTGGTTCAACTAAATAATCGTGAACTAGCTGGTAGCGATCGCCTAATTCTTCTCTGACTCGCAACACCAAACCTGAACCCACCAATATTTCTAAAATCAGTTCCCCAACTGTGTCAAAGGTTGATATTGTGTCTATATAATGGTTATTAACTAATGTAACCGCTAAATCAGCTTTACTTTTTAACGGTCGCGTCCCTTTTTCATCAGTTAACTCAAATAATAATTTCCAACTTAGGTCTTCATTCTCCGGGCCGCAGTCTTTGATCACTTCCCCTAGCCAGCGTTCAACTAATTTTGCCGAGCCACCACAAAGCTTGTATTCTCCAAGGGTAGTAATATTTTCTATTTGTAGTTGAGCGCCAACTATTTGTAATTCAATTGGATGTACTTCATCTAGTTCTCCTGTCAAATCCTGGACTAATCGGTTAACTAATTCATCACTCAGTTCATAATGAGAACGTTGAGTAAGACTGTGAATTATAGCTTTAGCATCCTGACTAGAGAATTTTCCTAGATAGTAGCGAATGTCCTTATCGAGAATATTTTTATTAATTACACCTAAATCATATAGTCCAATACTATTTTTTTGGCTTAAGCGTTCAAATTCTAATAAACGATGTAAATAATCTTCTCTTAAGGAAAGAATAATTTTTACATAAGAAATATTTAAACACTCACTAAAAAATTGATAAAATTCTATTCTTTGTGTAGGAGAATTGCTAATAAAAAACAATTCTTCAAACTGATCTAATATGATAATTATTGTATAGTTTCGCTCGACTGCTAAACGAATTTTTTCTACCAGTACATTGAATGTAGAGTCAGGATTAACTGATATTCCTGTGTATGCCAGAGCCTGATTTAGACTACTTATTAAGACTGTCAGCCAATCAGTATAAACAGACAAAATAATAGGTATAGGAATGCGTTCTCCGATAACTTTTCCTGTCAGGGCTGGGACTAAACCAGCTTTGAGAATTGAACTTTTACCTACGCCTGATGGCCCATAAATTACTGTAAGTTTATAGTCAGCACGACTAATTCTTTCAATCAAACGATTGACATCTTGCTGTCGTCCTGAAGCTGATATTTCTTGGGCAACTCCTTCAGGAATAAACGGGATTTTTTGAGTTTCCAATGCTGGGTTAATTCTAGATCGTTGCGGCTGTAATTGACTTGCCCCAATGAAGGCGCGAAACCCATACTGATGTTCTATCTGAATTTTTTCTTGCTTGAGTTTAAAGGCTTCTGTATAGTTATGACGCTCAAAAAAGTAAAGCGATCGCAGTTCCTCTAAAATCTCTAAATATAGTGATGGCTGATGTTGTAGCTCACAAACTACCCTCGCCCATTCCAGGTTATTTATCGCTTCTTCTGATTCACCTAGATGTCGCTGTGTATGTGCAAGCAACAGAAGATACCAACTTTCTTGTCGTCGTGTTCGCAAAGCATCTCGCAGAGAAATTTCTGTTGCTTCTTCGGAAATAGAAAGTGCTGCATTCGCTAATTCATGAGCTAGTACCCAATTCGACTCTGAAATTGCCACATTTGCCAAAAAACCATAATTTTGAGCAATTTGTGCGGGAGTTCCATAGGTTTTATTTAGAAGTAATGACTTTTGAGCTAATTTTTTTAAGTCGTCCCAGGCCTGTAAACGTTGCAGCATTTCACAAGCAGGCAAAATAAATTTAGCAACTAAGTCTTCTCTTTGTACCTCCTCCAATACATCTAGGCATCGTTTAAACCACAAGAGGGCATGTTCACAATATCTACTATTACTATTGTGCTGTAAGTCTGCCATGCGGTGATAACACAGCCCCATCTGGAATAGTACTATTGCTTGCTTGAGTAAAAGCGAGGGAGGTTGAGAAGATGAGAGAGGTAAAGAAGAATTACTCTCCAACTCAGCTACCCTCTTCGTTTCCTGCTGCCATAATGCTAGGCTTGTTTGATAATTGCCTAAGGCAGCATTAATTTGATCGTTAGCATATTTATCTCGTCCTAACACAAATTCTAAACTAGCTTCTAATCCTGGTGTTAATTGAACACCATATAAGCGCAGCAAATCATTACGGGCTGATTCTATTTCGTGGCGGTGTTGAGACTTAGGATCTAAATCTAGGGAGGCATTAGATAAAAATGTTTCAGCACCTGCTTCTAAAACTTTGGCAAACAGTGATTCTGCTTCTTGATGGATCAAAGCAATTAAATCTGCTTTTGCCATTTCAAATTTAATCGTAGTTGCAGCCCAACTTTTAAAATCAGGTGCTAATTTGGACAACAATGATGCAACTTCATCTTGTAGCCACAACACTACTGGAAATGGAAAAGTTGCAGCATAGATATCTCGTGCTTGGTTAATGCCTGTAAGTAAGTTTTCTAAGTCGATTGCTGACTCAATACCAAAAACCATAACAGCAGCTGGCAAAGAGTCTGTGAGGACAGCAGGATTATTTAAGGATAGTTCTGAGACTATTGTATTGTGTAAGGAATTTGTTGACGAATTGAGGACGATTTCTCTGATATTAGTATCTTTGGTGATGGAGCGAATATTTTCTAACATTTGCTCACGTAATTGCCCATAGTTACACCGAACTAAAATTAGGGCAAATTGACCTTCAGAAAGTGCGATCGCTCTAATCAGTCTTTGCAATGTATGCTGATTTTCTTTTGTGGAGACGTGTAGCTGCTTGTCAGTAATCATTTGTTCTTGGGCATTGGGCATGGGGCAAAACAGTTCCGAGTTCCGAGTTCCCAGTGCTGAGTAAAGAAGTGAGATTCCCTACTGGGCACTCAGCACTCATTACTCAGCACTCTTGAGGGGCATGGGGCATTAGTTATTAGTCCAATGGCCAAGGACAAAGGACTAATGACTATTAACTTACCTAGCACGATTACTTTTGTTGTTGCCAAGCTAAAACTTTTTCTGTTTCTGCTAGGGCTGGACTGATGCCAAACCAGCGCCCTAGAGGGTCACGGTATTCGAACAAATACATACTTCGTAGTAAGCTTTGATAGTCAGACTCACCTTTGACTCTCTGTTGTTGCACTACTTCAAACAATAATTCCCACTGAGATTCATCAATAGCTAATAGCAGATCGTCGCGGTAGTCTTTAATCACAGCTTCTAAACATTCTCTAGAAAAAGGTGGATCTTGTCGTTGCAGGCAGCTATAAAGTAAACCCAATAAGTTGCGAATGTGGCCACCGCTAACGCGACATATTCGATCCAAGGTTTGGGAATGATCGAATAATTCTGTAATTAATAAAAGCCTTTCATTCAAAGAAACTTCAGGAAAAGCTCTTGCTAAGACTAACTGGCGTACTAGTGACATCCCTGGTTCGTAGTCACTGCCATCTCTTTGCCGCACTAATACCATCGGCAGGACTTTTGGCGCAATCCCTCCCCCCAGGCGATTTTTTAATGTTTCGTACTCATTGGAGAAAATTAGCGTTAGGGGAATTGTGTAAACTAGGTGGCATTTGAGCCGACGCAGCTGTTCGCCTCGGTCGATAAAGAGATATTCTGGTTGCGATCGCCCTGATGCTAAGGGACGCATATCGACTCGATCCAAATTATCTACGATCACTACCAGTCCTTTTTGACCCCGCAGCTTTAACTGTTCAATAGCCCTTTCTAAAATTTCTTCGTTAATCGCTTGCAAAATACTATTGGTACGTGGTTCCAAATATTGCCTCAGTTGATTCCGCATCTGAGTGCTATCTTTAGTTTTGGCGGTAATTTTGGCAATACCCAAGGATAATTCTGCTTGTCCAGAAAGCTCTATAGGGCTTTGTAAAAAATCGCCTACTTCTTTAAACAAATTGCTAAAGTAACCACCTTTGAGTTTGATGTTAATGCTTTCTAAACTGGCACTGACTTGACGGGCTACACTCAGCAAGATATCGCTGATATCAATATCCGCCATGTCTAAGTCTTGACTGGACTCAAAATAAACCACATGAAATCCTGCCAATTCTAGTTCTGTTTTGAGGCGCTGCAATTCCGTTGATTTACCGCAGCCAATGTGACCCGTAAATAACTGACAGGTTGGCTCATCAGGAGAAATCCGAACTATAGTCCGTTGCAATTCTTCGACAATCTTACAACCACGGACATCAGCAAAATCTATGTAATACTGGCGATCTAACACGTTGCTTATATTAAGCGTGTAGCTTGGATTACATGCTTTATAAAAACGTGACAAATTGAATGTCGTTTTCATGTATGTATAGGTGAATGTAGACGCATGTGTAGATGCAGTTAACTCGTATTTTTTATACAAATAATCTCTAACTTTGATGTAGTCACACAATTAATTCGCAAGTTGGTAGTATCTTGCAAAAAACAGCACTTATTACAGAATCACTGTCAGTATCTGTCAGTAGTATGATAGAGATTTAATTGACCCTAATAACCTTAAACATATCTGTCCTTTTTACATCTACTATTGAGGTTTTGACAATCTCATAGCTTTTCTTTAACCTCATACAAACCTTGATGGCAGAGTTAATCAGTAAAAAAAGCTACTCGATAATATTATTCCCTGTTTGTATAGTTAATGAGACATCACTAGTATGAATTATAGCAATCTATACAGAGACAAGGAAAAACTTATCTATCACTTCACATTCTATTTGTCAATAAAACAAAATCAGCAATATTTAATTTAAGATTTTGTAATCTTTAAAGAAAAGATGTTTTATGTCCCTTGTCAAAAAGACAACAGTGAGTTAAGAATGGACACCGGAAACTTTAATAGGAAGAATGACTAGAAGTCTGCCAACCCAAAAATGCGCTTGTGAGGGCTGGGGAAAGGGAAAAGGGGAAAGGGTAAGGGATTTAAACCCTTTCACCCTTCCCCCTTAACCTTTACCCCGCTTTCGTCACGAAAGCAAATTACTAGAGACTACGTTCGTTGTGTACTTACTGTAAAGTGTTACTAAAAATAAAAAAAGTCTTGAGGAGAGCGGCTAACAGATGCCGACAGTGTTTACTGAAATTAATAATGATACAAGCGCGTCAAGGAATTTGGATTGTAACCAGAAAGGGGTTTGAATGGCTGGCATAATATCAGTTTCCCGCACGGATCTTGCCCAGCGTCGTAAAAAATTACGTCGGCGACGGCAGATGAGAATTATTCAAGCTATTTGGCGAACCTTTGCCATTACCGGTTTGGCGTGTGGATTGCTGTGGGTAGCAATTCAACCAGTATGGGTGTTAAAAACTCCCAAACAAGTAGTGATGAAATCAGGCAATCAATTACTGTCAGATGAGACGACTCAATCCCTATTAGTGCTATCTTACCCCCAATCTTTGTGGCGGATTGAACCAGCAGCGATCGCAAACTCTTTGAAAAAACAACCAACTATTGCCCAAGCGATCGTGAGACGTCGCTTGTTTCCTCCCGGATTAAACATCGAAATCCAAGAACGAGTCCCTGTCGCAATGACTCAAACAGCAAGTGGGGCAAATCAGGGCACCGATAATAAAAAAGTCACAATCGGCTTACTAGATGCAAGTGGGGCCTGGATACCTTTAGAAAAATACACATCACTGAATCCCACTAGGAAATTACCCAATCTCAGAGTAATTGGATCGCCCAAACAATACTGTCTCAACTGGACTCAAATTCATCAAGCTATCAGCCAAAGTACTGTGAAAGTAGTGGAAATTGATTGCCAAAATCCAGCGAATTTAATTTTGAAAACAGAACTAGGAAATGTGCATCTTGGCGTTCCAGGTTCTCAATTGCCTGAACAAATTAAGGTACTCGCCCAAATGCGCCATTTATCAGCAAAACTCGATTCTGGTCAAATAGAGTATATTGATCTGAAAAATCCCGATTTCCCCTTAGTACAAATGAACCAAAAAGACCAAAAATTAACTCCCAAAAACCCTAAAAATATCTAGCGTGTTTAATGTATTGATAGCTCTTAGTAAATTAAGAAGCTTTATGCTGATAAATATATTTCTTATTTTCAGTTTTCCAGCAACTCGCACGAAAATCGGCATTAACTTCTAATTAAAATGAGAAGATCAATCATAAAATCTTTCTTGTGAGTAAAACACTCTCAAATTGTTACCCTAACATTAGGGTGCAAGATGTCTGACAATCTAACTTTGGTCTGTTGAGGATACTTCCAAAGACAGTTTACTGAAGTGAAAATATGTAACTTAAAGTACTACCAAAGATTGCGTAAAGGCTACTTTTGGGCAATCAGTTTGGACTATTCCGTACCGTATTTCTTAATTAGGTTACAAAACCTCTAGGAAAATCTTGATTTGTTGACCACACTAGTGAGGGTTCTCGTAAGATAGACTATTGCTCCAACAAAGTGTCCATTAAGACCCCCCAAACAACAAATTAATCAGGTATAGTCTGACAAGTAAATTCTTGCTTACTTCAACCTTAAGAATAAGTAAGTATCAGGTAAATTTTGTGTCTAAAGTTGCAATTATCCCCAATGGTGAAACCTATTAACAATATTATTGAGGCAGCTAAGATGCGCTGTAGTGTGTCTTTAGAAGTTATGTCCTCCGATGAGAAAAATGAAGAGATTAATGTCTGGTTGAAGTTATACAGGTCACTTTTAGATAAATATAGGTATACTTCTTTAGAATTGGCTGTGCGATCGGCTGCATTAAAAGCTGATCTCATAGCAAATTTTCATACCGCCAATTCTGTTAGGCTTGGCAGTAGTGAAAATAAAGAACAGTGCCATAGTATTGTGGCAGTGTCAAACTATAGTTGACTCTTAAGTGAATAGCACCTGGAAAAGTCGTTTATCTACCCTCTCACAAATCCAATGACACTTGATAATAACCAAGGACTCACCTATAAAAATTCCCAATCTCCGGGACAGCCTGGGTTTTCTCTGGCAGTTAACTCGACCAATCCCTTTAATAACTCTGGGATGAACTTCGGACAAAATCACGATAATAAGAAAATTTTTACGGAAAATAGCCGCATTGGGGAGATTGTTCCTGGTCGGGTTGCCAACATTAAAGTGATTGGTGTCGGTGGCGGCGGTGGTAATGCCGTTAACCGCATGATCGAATCTGATGTCTCTGGTGTAGAGTTTTGGTCAATTAATACTGATGCCCAAGCTTTAACTCTGGCAGGGGCTCCTAGTAGATTGCAAATTGGACAAAAACTAACGCGGGGCTTAGGAGCAGGTGGTAATCCTGCAATTGGTCAAAAGGCAGCTGAGGAATCACGAGACGAAATTGCTACAGCTTTAGAGGGTGCAGACCTAGTATTTATTACAGCTGGTATGGGCGGTGGTACTGGAACAGGTGCAGCCCCAATCGTGGCAGAAGTAGCCAAAGAAATGGGCGCTCTCACTGTTGGGGTAGTCACACGTCCATTCGTCTTTGAAGGTCGCCGTCGTACCAGCCAAGCAGAACAAGGTATTGAAGGACTAAAAAGTAGAGTAGATACACTGATCATTATTCCTAACAACAAATTGCTGGAAGTGATCCCCGAACAAACACCTGTGCAAGAAGCTTTTCGCTATGCAGATGATGTGCTGCGTCAAGGGGTGCAAGGTATTTCTGATATCATCACAATTCCCGGTTTGGTAAATGTTGACTTTGCTGATGTCCGCGCTGTAATGGCAGATGCAGGATCGGCATTGATGGGAATTGGGGTTAGTTCTGGAAAATCTCGAGCCAGAGAAGCTGCGATCGCGGCTATTTCTTCACCGTTACTAGAATGTTCTATTGAAGGTGCTAGAGGGGTTGTCTTTAATATTACAGGTGGTACTGATCTTACTTTACATGAAGTGAATGCAGCCGCAGAAGCAATCTATGAAGTAGTTGATCCCAACGCCAATATTATTTTTGGGGCTGTAATTGATGACAGACTCCAAGGTGAGGTCAGAATTACTGTAATTGCCACCGGGTTTACAGGTGAAGTGCAAGCTGCGGTACAACAAAGCGTAGCTAGCGTTCGAGTAGCACCTAATACCTCCAAGCGACCAACAACACAACAACCCACAGTTAATCCCCCAACCTCAACTCCAAGTTCAACTCCAACTCCAACTCCAACTCCAACTCCAGAACCAAAAGAAAAACCTGGATTGGATATACCTGACTTCTTGAGAAACCGACAAAGACCACGGAATTAAAAGATTTTGGATTTGAGATTTTAGATTAAATTAGCAGTCTCAGGTTAGGCTGAGTGCTGTATAAAATCTGTTAGTTTCAGGGTTTACCAAAAGCAGGGATAAGCAATCCGTTGCCATCCCTAATTTTGTTAATTGGTAAAGAAATTTGTTAACGCTACTTATAAAATTAACTTGGGTAGGGTTCTACTAGCTCCCATGTCTAGCTTTGCTTTTGGAACCAATAAATCAGAACACCTGGCCAACTAGGAATGCTTAAATGTAGCTCGTCATGACATTGCTACATCTACCACCGCGATCCATTAAACTTATATTCTGTATAAACAAAGCAGCGTGGGTGAGTTGCCTACGCAAGCACCCGAAGTAATTCTATTTTTTAGAAAATATGACACCAAGTAAAAATAATTTACATTTATCAATGAAGGCAAGAGACAGAATCAAAACCGCCTGTACTTTAGAACTGCCTTCACCAGTAGTAGATAAGACCTTGACTGAACTCTAGTTCAGCGGCTTCAAATCAGCAGAGGATTTGACCACTGCTGATTTATTCTTCCTGCCTCCTTCAATTCAATGACTGTTCAATCCATTGAATAACCTGATAACCAAGGTGAGTACCATCTAGACGATCAATTTCACGAATTCCTGTAGGACTGGTGACATTAACTTCAGTTAAGTAGCCACCAATAACATCTATACCTACAAAAATTAAACCGTCTTGGCGTAAGCGTTCGGCTACTTGGGTACAAATTTCATGTTCTCTTGGGGTAATTTCAGTTTGAGCGACTGTACCACCAGTTGCCATATTATTGCGAAAATCACTTCCGCTAGAGAGGCGATTGAGCGCACCAATCGGTTCACCATTGAGCAGAATAATTCGTTTATCTCCTTCTTTTGCTTCCGGTAGATAGGTTTGTACCATTACTGGCACTCGACCTTGGAGGGTACTAAGTTCGACAATGGAGTTAAAATTGCGATCGCTCGATTGCAAAAATAAAATTCCTTCCCCGGCTTTGTTTCCCAGGGGTTTGAGAACAGCTGCCCCCTTTGCTTCAACAAATTGCCGAATAAACTGCTTATCAGCACTGACAATCGTTTCTGGAATCGCTTTGGTAAACTGGAGGGCATACATTTTTTCATTTGCCCCTCGAATACCGCTAGGACTGTTAATCAGCAGAGTTTTATTTTGGTCAACATAATCCAAAATGTACGTGGCATAGAGGTAAGAATCATTGACAGGTGGATCTGTCCGCATAAATACGGCATCCATTGTCTCTAAAGAAGTTAAGGAGGAATCACTTAATTTATACCAAGGATTCGCCGCTATCCAGCGTCTCTCCACCAACTGTACTGGTACAAGTTCAACTCGCTGTAGGACAGCCCAAGCTTTGCCCTCCACCACACTCAGCAGATTTACTTGAGTTACCCAAACTTCGTGTCCCAGGATTTGCGCTGCTTCGATCAGGGCAATGCTGGTATCATGACACGGGTCAAGCAGATGGATCGGATCAATGATAAAAGCCAGTTTCACCCTTTATACCTCAATCACCAAGAAATTAAATGGTTGTTCAATTATTATCTCTTGATGATCTTACTAATTGATGTACATCTGTACTGCTGAGTAGGAACTGGAGGGTAAAGTCTTGTGGACAGATACTTTTGCGAGAAAAATTTCGTAAACAGAGTTGTAGCGACTGCCGTGTTATTTGTAGTGGCTTGTCGCTAGTGCAATATCTTCTAGACTTACACAGAAGTTAGTAGCTCATCTAGCTTGCCTTGACTGTCTAAAGCGTGGATGTCATCACAACCACCAATATGGTCATCATTGATGAAAATTTGTGGTAAAGAGCGCCTTCCATTTGCTCTTTGAGCCATTTTATTTCTGGCTGTCTCATCTCCGTCAATGCTGTATTCTGTAAATTCAACACCCTTACTCTTCAGCAAACTTTTGGCACGAATACAAAACGGGCAAGTCCTCCAAGTGTAAATTTCTACTTTTGCAGCCATAATGTCCTCAACTTGATTTAATACTTTTTAATTTTAGAACGTTGCAACTGGCTGTAGGTGTTCTATGCCGTTTTGACTTTACTTTCAGAAGTGGCTAACTAAATTCAGTTATTGGTTTCGCTGAGTTCCTTCAAGATCCGCTACACTTAGTCAGCTTTTTGTGCAGAACTATGCAAAACGAAAAATCGTTGAAAAGCCTAGAAACAATGAAAGCTTTGCAACGATTTATAATTATTAGCCTATTTACACCATATTGTACTTAATCAATTTTTACAGAATATAGGGTATGCACACTTGATTTTCTAAAAAACAGTATTTACTTTTATGGAAGTATCTGGTAGTTCTCAGTATTGAGAACTAGAAAACTGCTCAGAGGGTGACAACCTACCTATAAAGGTTGCTGCATAAGGGATAGGGCATAGAAACCACGCTGAAAATAGAGCCGTTTATGGGGTTTGAGCG
>NZ_JBALEQ010000059.1:0-46359 GCF_036917775.1 Nostoc sp. | reverse complement strand
TGTTTAATACCTAAGATTATTCATACTTTTGCTAAGTCTCTGATTAACTCAGCCCTGCTGGGTCATTTTGCATGGCTTAGTCTAAACTCCAGGTATAAACTTTCACTTGGGACATTTACTCCGATTGTGGCTGTGATGATGTATTTTAATTGTCTGGGATTTCTCACTCAATCAACCCCAAATGCCAATGAAATGCTTCAACTGCATTCGCCACACCATCCTCAGCCCTGATTTTCTCACCTAACTCTTGTGCTTTCTTTCGCATCACCTCATCGCCCAGTACGATTTCAATCGCTGCTGCTAAAGTTTTATCTGACACTTTCTTGTACGGTATCGGCGCAGGGCTGACTCCTAACCGAGTTAGCTTTTCACCCCAAACTGGCTGATCTGCAAAAAAAGGTACAGTAATTGATGGTGTCCCTGCACGTAACACTGCTGCCGTTGTACTAGCTCCTCCGTGATGTACTACTGCTGGCACTTGAGGAAACAGCCAATCATGTGGAACTTCCTTGATCACAAACACTCGTAGCGAATCCTTTACATTCACTGTTCTTCCAACATTTCCCCAGCCTGACAATATAATCCCGCCTTGATGTGTTTTCTTTAAGGCTTCTACGATGTAATGTGTGAGATATTCTGGATTGGGCATCGTCATGCTCCCAAATCCAAAACACAAAGGTAATTGCTTTCGCCCAAGAAAATCCTCTAGTTCCAGAGGTGGCTCGTATTCCGAGGCTTGGTCAATAAACCAAAAACCAGTTACATATACCCATGCAGGCCAGTCACGGGGTCTTGGGATTACGTGTGAGCTAAATCCATACAATACAGGGATTCGTGATACATTCCCCGGAGTCTTCTGTCTAAAGCGTCTGCCCAAATATGGTAAAGGCGGCAATTTCAAAGTTTCTGTTCTGAAGTGATTGAGCAGCGGACGATATCTTTGCCAGTGCAAAAACTCTACTAGCAAGTAGCTGCCATAGTTGATTAATTTCTTTAGCGGGTTTTTAGTTATTTGAGCAAATCTCAAAAACCCAAACATCCCTCTGGGAGTCAACGGCAGAACTGATGCAAAAAAGCAAGGTACGCCTAATTTCTCTGCAATGTGATATCCAAAGGTAGCTAACGGCGTGTAGATAATTATCTCACTTCCCTGACACGCACTCCAAGCTGATTCCAACTGTTGAAGTAAAAGCTTATCTCCTTCTTCTTTTTTCAACTTTTCTCCCGCAATCAATCGCTGCCCTTGTTTCGATTGCAGAAACTCTTCCATATTGCCAGCGATCGGTGCAAACTTTAAATCGAACTTTCTAACAAAAGATGCAAAGTTTTCGTGTGTTGCGATTGTTACCTGATGCCCCGCGCGTTTCAAGCCAATAGCCAAAGCGCAGTATGGTTGCAAGTCTCCTCTTGAACCTACTGTTAGGATCGTAATCTTCAGTTTCCGGCTTGGTGCTATAGGTAGACTTTGGCTCAAATGCTTTTTCCTGCTGAAAACGTAATGATTCAAAAATTGTACTAATTTCCTGTGCCTATCTATCAAGACACTACAATTACGACAAAGAACTTTATCAACCTTAAACAAGTGACATTTAGCAGTTTTATGATTAATGCTCCAATACAGACACTCAATCTAAAAGTGTCTTTGTCGCTCAAATTAATCTCTCTACAACAAAGGAATCATCCCATGACTATAAGTATACTCTCATTGAAGATAACCAAAATTCGTTGGGCGGACATCATTGAATATCCCCAGCATGGAGCTAAAAGTAAGGTTCTGCTAGAAGATGGAAACTGCCGCTATACGCTGATGTCTCTGGCGGCAGAATCGACCATTGCAGAGCATACCAATCCTTGCAATGCGACTGTGAATGTAATTGAAGGACAAGGCCGAATGGCACTAAGATAAGCGCAAACCCTCAACCATCTATTTATTATCTGCTCATTAGGAGTCAAAACCGCAAAACAATCTTGAAGTACAGTTATAAGGAAAGAAGCGATCGCTTAATACTTGCATCTGTGCAACTAGATTATGCTAAGGCATCTACCCGAAAAAGACAAATTCTTCAGCAAGGGACTGTATTTCCCATCGATTTGGATACTTTATTCTCAAAGAAAGGGTAATTTCTATGTTAACCAAAACATAAACGTTAATTTCTCAGTGTAAGTGCATCTCAAATGCTATTGACAAGTAGGTTTAGATATACGATCATTAATTAGCAAATTATTGACAATTAAGCTTATTTGTTATTAATTCTTTCCTTAACTAGGATAATCTAAAATTGCTTTGATGCTTGAAGATATAATAATTACTCTGCTAATTTGCAGTACAGAAGAAAAGAAGCTTTACTTCGAGGTGTCCCTCTCACTTTTTAAAAAAGTTTCCACCTGGAATCCTGAATTGTCAGCAGTGCCTTTATCAATGAGCGAGGCTATTGAAATTGGTCGGGCTGAAGCTTATCGAAAGCGACCTCAATTCAACTCTTATGTATGTATAGCTGCCTCGATTCAATCTCTGCAACCTCATCCAAAGCCATTTCTATGGTATTGGCATATTGTGTTTGCCCCAGAAATTGATAAGCATATTTATTATTTAGATCGCAGTGAGATCGTTTTGCTTCTGGACGGTACAGTAATTGAGCCAAAAGTTATTAATATTTCAAATTAGTTCCTACTTTTTTAACAAATTCGGCGAAATTCCCCGTCCCTCTTCTGTAAGCGCTCAGGGACAGTCAAAGCAATTCACGCATGACCAATTTT
Organism: Nostoc sp.; assembly: GCF_036917775.1. Taxonomy (GTDB): domain Bacteria; phylum Cyanobacteriota; class Cyanobacteriia; order Cyanobacteriales; family Nostocaceae; genus Nostoc. Next base: position 43,602 of record NZ_JBALEQ010000059.1, on the reverse strand, counting down.
ATGAAATGGTCAAAGGAATCCCATTATCTTTGGGTTTTAAATTGAGAATAAACGGAACAGCTTTCAATACCCAATCGGACACTGGTGTATAATTAGCAGCTTCTTCTCCAAAGCTAATAGAAAGCATATCTGTATGAATAATCCCTGGATTAAGGGGTATAGCTGCCATCCCAGTTGGCAATTCTTGTGCCAAAGAACGAGTTAATCCTTCTATTGCCCACTTGGAAGCGCAGTATGGGGCAACTTGGGCTGAAGTCGAACGTCCCCAGCCAGAACTAAAGTTAACAATAATACCCCGTTTCTTTTTCACCATTGCTGGTACGAAATAGCGAATTATATTCGCTACTCCTTTGATATTGATATCTATTAGATCCGAAAATTCTTCAGATGGTATTTCCCACAAAGGTGCTGGATAATTGGTAATTGCCGCATTATTAATTACTATATCTGGCGGTGAATATTTTTGAAGTACGAAAGAGTGCCCATTTTTTTACAAGCTGTTCATTTGCTACATCTACAGATGTGAAATCGTTGGTAGCACTAAATTTCTGGCGTATTTTATCAATAGCATCTGATGAACGGGCGCAACCAATAACAGTATGTCCCTGTTGAATAAAACCCTCGGTCATCGCATAACCTAAACCTTTGCTTATGCCTGTAATTAAGATGAGCTTACTCATATATTTCTGGTATTATTAGATTTCAGTTTTTTTTCGGGTCGGTTTCGTGGAGGTAAGGTTCGTCCATCATAAAACTGAATAACTAACTTACTTAGTCCGAGCCATGCTAGTGCAAAAATTAAGGGAGCTAGAGTTTCAATCACAACTACTACAACTGATGTTGTCTGAAAAAATAAAAAAAGCATTGGAGTCCAAGCCAAAGTAAGTACTGTTGCAACTCCACTCCCAAATCTCAATCGCTCAATAATAGAAAGCGCCGAGCTACAACTGGCACATTTTTCCGTATGAGAATGATACCTCTCCAGAAGCACGGACTTTGCCAATGGGGGAGAAAAAGTCTCTTTGCCAAATGGTTCAGCATTATATTGGTTTACCCACTGACGCAATTCAAATACAAAACTATCTGCTTTGGTTGGAAGGTAAAAGGCTTTAGTAAAGTTAGGGCTACCTCCTTTAGCTTCAAGATACCTTTCTTGATAGTGGAGAAAAATTTGATCGTCTTCTAAAACACCATTTTGTCCAATGTGGTAATACCAACGCGGTCTGAGCTTAATAAACCAACCTGGAAGTTTATCAGGAAACTTAAAAGGAAAACGTGCAAATACACGACATTCTCCTTTACGTATGGGTGTAGCATAAACAACGGTTAGAATTCTACCACGCTGGGAGTTGATGTCATGCCACATTAAACTTGGAGCGACGAAGGTTGTAGACAACTCTCCTGATTGCCCTGGTTTCAAACCTTGTTTCCAAATCCCTTTGAATCCATGTTTCCCAGATTCAATCACTTCAAGTTCCAAAGGTGCTGCATTTGCCCTATTTCCTACCGTTTTATGATGTGTAAACGATATGTGGCTAGGGTCTAATATATTTTCTAATAGGGTTAATGCATCATAAGGTACATCTCTAAATGTATTAATTACAACCCATCCTTCGGGAGATTCTTCTAATGGTTCAATAATTGGGACTTCGGTTTTGGCAGCATTTTCATATTCACCAACATATACAAACAGTAGTCCTTGTTTTTCAATAACTGGTAATGATCCTACACAAGCTCGTTTTGATGTCTCTGCTGTTCCACCTTTGACTTGTTGAGGAATCCTTTGACAATTTCCATCTCCAGAAAAAGCCCAACCGTGATACGGACATTCCAAAAGCCCATCGTCACTTATCCTGCCTTCAGACAACGGTGCTAAACGATGAGGACACTGGTCTTCAAAGCTTCTCCAAGATTGAGCAAGTTTATCCCACCAGATTACAATATCTCTTCCTAACACTGTAAAAGGGGTTGGTTTTGATTTGTCTAAGTCCTCTAAGTAATGAATGGGATACCATGTCTCTTTATAATCAAAACTATTCGGATCGCTGCCACCCGCAGGCTGTTTTGAGTGAAAACTATCTCTGACGTTAACTTCTTTCTCAAGCATTTTTGATGTTTATTAATTTTTATTGCCTACTCTCAGATTTATTTTAGCTAGTATGAACATTGGCTGTATGGCGATCGCATTTTCATAAATGATTTTATGAATAGCTACTAAGCTCGACTTTATCCAAAATTAAGAACTTGGTTCTCCTTATGGAGCAAAAGCCCTAGCTTTTTGGCAAAAACTTTTTCCATTCGCTAAAGCCGATGTAACGAGCTTTTCCCTGACGCACTACCTCAGCGAGTGCCGTCATGGTTTCTTCTAAAGGCGTATTTTGAATCGTAGCGATGGCATTGGTACAGGTCAACGTATGTCAAAAACCCAAAAGAATTTTGACTTCTAGACAATGATCGAATGGCACTAAGATAACGCCAAACCAATTACCTATAAGGCTTTTGGGTGTCGGGTGTCGGGTGTAGTGAAGAAGGAAAATATTTATGTTCGTACTCGATATTTGGTTTTCTTAATTTTTCCCGAACCTGCAACCTTACCCCCAACACCCTGCCTACACAAGCTTTCAGCTTTTCTTAGTGCCATTCGACAATGATCCTACTGCGATCGCTTTTAGGCATCTGCCCGAAAAAGATATTTATGTCCAATTAATAAATTCTTCGGCAAGAGACTCGTATTTTCCATCGATTTGGTGTACCTTGTTAATTCTGTGCAATTATTAATACTCATCTTCTCCCAACTTTACCCAGACAAATTTTAAGTCAATGCCTTCAAGGGAACAGCCAATGAAAACTTCTAATGATACAGATATTAAGAAAATCATCAAAAAATCCGACAAGCTCACCCTGAGACAGATGAAGTTAATCGAAGAAGCAGAAGACCAACAACTTCTAGCTAATACTGTCAATTCTCCAGCCCCTGTGGTTGAGGTTGAGGAGAAACCAGTAGCGATTTCAGAGCCTAGAGTTCCCGACTATATTCCATTCCTTGACAATCCTCCAGTACAATCTGTGGGCAATTCCGGCTGGCAGGTTTCTGATGTCTGGCGGGATATTCGGGTGGATGATTTTTGTGGGTAGACTCTCTATGATTACAATGCGTTCATATATCTACACCCTCTGTGCCCCTTTCAATTGGATCGGTTGAATCTATGTATGACTCCTGATTTGATAATCGTTCAACCATCTGTATTAAAGCTAACTGCATTTCTGGCGTAAATTCCAACTGACCAGAACGCAGATGTAAATCTAACTGAGCAAAAGGAATTTCAATTTCTCGTTGCTTTAATACTTCGTAAATAATGTAGTATAAATCACTTTTGAGCAAAAATTGTTTATTAGGTTCCGTAGTCCAGACTAATACAGCACTTCCGGCGGCTATCAGGTACACCATCAAATCTGAAAGCTATGATAGGAGAGGGGTAAGAGGAAAATTGTATTGCATAATAGCCGGAAGCGCTGTAACTCAAAATTTAAGGTGTTGTTGCCAAACTCTTTAAACAGTACTAGAGGCAAAGGAGTCTGCAATACATTGGGATGCTTAGAAGCAGCCTCTAACAGAGCAGATTGCACTGCTTTGGGATCTGAGCTATAGGCAACGCCAACGGGGAGATGAAGGCGAGAAATCGGGTTGCGATGGCTCCAGTTGATTACTTCTTTTTCCAAGAAGCGAGAGTTGGGTACAATAATTGAAACGTGGTCAAGAGTACGAATCTCGGTACTTCTGGCACCGATTCGTTCGACAATACCTGTATATTCCCCAACTTCGACAAAATCTCCAACCTGAATGGGACGCTCAAATACTAGTACTAAACCACTGCCAAAATTCTTAGCAATATCCTGTAAACCAAAGCCAATTCCAACACTTAAAGCACTTGCTAAAATTGTCAAAGAGCTAATGTCAAGCCCCCAGATTTGTAGCAGTACCAGTGTGCCAATAAAAATTAGACCATATTTTAAAAGTATTATAATCGCCTCTTGAGCGCCACGATTGATGACAGTCAAAGAGAGAATCCGAGAACGTAAAAAATTGGTTAACGTTCCAGCAAAGATAACTAAGCCAAACAATAAACCAACCAAAACTATTAATTCAGTAAGAGAATAAGGATTTTTTCCCAACGTCAGAATAGGTGAGGTGAAACTGGTAATTAGGATATTTGAAATTTGGTAGCTCCATTGACGAGTGAAAGGAAAGAGATTAGTGATATAAAGAATCGCACTCATCCAAAGTCCGATACGCATACTTGCCAACACTAATTTGAAAAATAATTCTAATACTTTAAGTGTTTCCGAATTAGGTATAGCATTGCTAGTTGTTAGGCGAAGTGAGGCTACTCGGATAAATTGATGCTTAATCCATCCCAATAGCCAACTAAATCCTACAGTTATGAGTAAAATTGCTGCTGCTATAAAAGTTGTTCGTTGAAGATAAGTTTTAGTTCTCTCTAAATGAGCTTCCTGTAACGCTCCTTCAATTTGCTGCGCCCAAATGTTAGCCTGCTCATCGAGTGTACTACCTGGTAAAGTATCTTGTTGTGTAACTGTTAACAGATAGCGGTCATTTAATAAAATAGTAGGTAGCTGGTTGCGTTTTTCAATTTTAACTTGAATAGACTCAGAAGCAGAAATCACATTTTTTAATTGTGAGTTGATTAAATTTGTCCGTTCTTGAGCGCTATACTGACCAGAATCGCTGATCTGAAAAAGCTGTTGTCCATCCAAAATAACTGGAGCTTTAGTTAATGCTTGAGCAACTACAGGAGTAGGCTATCTATAAAAATCATGCCTGGGTAAGAGGATTACTGATTTCTACACCTGATGCTGAAGAACACTACTTTCACAATTATGAAATGGAGGCAATTCGTTTAGGAGTCCAATTGCGAAAATACATCTTTGAGGATATTCCAGTAATTAATGACTGCAAAAATGCTGTCAGATATTTACATGCTCGATACGCCCTCATTGGCTGGCAACCAAGAAATTGTGTGACAGCAGCTCACAACCTAAAAATATCTCAAGCTACTAAGGTTTACAATGAACTTCTCTGGGATGAAGATTGGCTAGATGAAGAAGACGAAATTTATTAGTCAAGAACAAAAAACTCTACAACACTGGAAAATATGCTCCTCATTACTGATAACTGGATAATAATAGAGTTACTGGGAAATAAGCCCAGAAATCTTTGAAGAGCTTAACAGCGATGGCGTAACCATCATGAGCCAGTGGCGAAGTGGCGATCGCTCTAGTAATAACGTAGCGTGGGTGCGGCGTACAGACTCTTTCAAGCGATTTATGGACGGATGCTTGGAGCGGGGTAAAGCACTTAACAGAAATTGTTAAACTTTTTTATTCCCATAGACTAAGGCAACCGCCTGAGCAACTTTTGTAAACTATCTTTAAACCAAGTCAAAGTTATAGTTGCATTGTGCATATAATAAGTTACGGCTAACTATAACTGGAAGTTAGCACCCTGTAAATGGTTATCGCTTGGATGACGCATCAAAGGCGATACCAAGACAAGCAAAATTTATCGGCAGCGTAATAGAAACTATTCCGTTGCCAACATGCACCCTCCGCGATCGCATGTTGGTGAAAGTGTTGTATATCAAGGGAAGTAGTTTTAATCGTAGTTAATGTCGGATAAAAGATAAGGGTATGTTATTTTGTATTGTAGTCTTGTATTACAAAGTAATCTAAAGCATAATGTGAGCAAAGTTTAGATTTAAAGGATTTATGTGCTGGAGTCGATAGTCAGTACCAAGTTGAAATCTATGTTTAAATGTTTTACTGTCGAATTGTCACTGTAAGCATAAGATGAGCAAGTTGCTCACTTTATGCTTACAGTGACAGCAGTATTAAGGTTAGTGTGGCTTTGGTGTAAAACTATGGCTCGTGATTTATTCCACAATATAGTGAGGTCTGCATTAGAAAAAGAGGGTTGGGTAATTACAGATGATCCGCTCAATATTAGGTGTGGCGGGGTTGATGTTCAAATTGATTTAGGTGCAGAGCGACTTCTAGCTGCCGAAAAAGCAGGAGAAAAAATAGCAGTTGAAATCAAAAATTTTGTGAGTGCCTCAAAAATTTCTGAATTTCACATGGCGCTAGGACAATTTATTAATTATCGAACAGCGTTGCGTGTTGAAGAGCCAAATAGAAACTTATATTTAGCTGTACCATTGGTAACTTATAACGACTTCTTTAACTTGTCTTTTATCCAAACTGTAGTCAATGAAAACAAATTGAAGTTAATTATTTACAATGTGGAAACGGAGGCAATAGAACAATGGACAAATTAAATGAATATCGAACAAAAGTTAGGCAACTCTTAACTAAACATCTCCAGTACAAGCCTAGTTACGGAGATGTGGAAGTAGAACAAATTTTTGATGAAGAACATGACCATTATCAAATTATTAGCGTTGGATGGAATAATCAGCATCGGATTTACGGGCCAATAATGCACTTAGATATCAAGAATAATAAAATTTGGATTCAACAAAATACAACGGAAGCGGATATTGCTTTAGAATTAATGGAAATGGGTATAGATAAACAAGATATTGTCATCGGTTTTCATACTCCAAAAATGCGTCAACTCTCAGGATTTGCTGTGGAATAAACACGATACAGAACGCAGATTTTTTCCACCTATTAAATTAATTTCGATTGAGTATGTATTAGTTAATAGAGAGCTATAAGGTAGTAAAAGGACTACTTTATTTTGTATAAAATCGGGCAAGCTTTTGTTGTGATAGCCACCAGTTGTCAATCATGCTTTATTACAAACTCGTAGGACATACCCCTGTTGCTGTTAATTCATTGTCAGAATGGCAAGATTATTTACACTCAGTACAAGATTCAGGACAACATCTAGTTGCCGAAACTATAGTTGGGGATGCCAAAGTATCAACTAGTTTTTCGGGATTCGATCTCACTTTTGGAGATCCCCCGTTGCTTTTTGAAACAATGGTTTTGGGTGGGCCTCATCACGGGAGAATGCAGCGTTATTCTACATGGGAGCAGGCACGCTTCGGTCATGATCGTACCGTCATAGAAGTCATGACTACCTCACCACCAGATGAGTAATCTCAACTTAGAATAGAGTTATATTTAATACTTAAAACGTAATAATTTACACAGAACTGGATGAACTACAGCGCAGATTCTTTACCTGAGATCAAACTTATTCCCCTTGATCGTGAAGCTCTACATTTCACACAGCCAGGAGAAACTAGAAGACCACCAACCGATATTCGGTGGGTAAAAGTTCTGGAATTTTTACGCAGCAACAATCTCGCACCCAACAGCCGCAAGCTTTACGAACGCGAACTGAAGCGGTTTTTGGCGTGGAGTGAGCTGCACTATCATGAACTGCGTCCACGTCATCTTGCGCTATATAAAGAATATCTACGTGATGAAATACGGACTGATGCAGGTAATCCCCTTTCAAAAAGCAGTATCAATGCGGGAATTGCGGCACTCAAAAGCTTTTTCAAATGGATGTGCTATACGTATCCTGAAATTATTTCTACTAATCCAACACTGGGGATAAAACTAGAAAAAGTGCCACTGCCACCAGCGCAAAGTTTGACCCCTGAAGAAATGGAACAGGTTTGGTCAGCGTTGGAATTGCTGGGAGAAACAAAGCAACGGGATACAGCACTGGTTCACATTCTCAGTCATGGACTCCGGGCTGGGGAAGTTGTGCAGTTAAATGTTGGCTCATTTGATGGCAAGCTGCTATTTTTACCAGACACCAAAACTAATGAACCGCGCCTAGTGCCACTGCGAAAAGAGAGTCGGGAAGTCGTGGCAGATTATTTACAATTGCGCTCACAGCAAGGAGAGGTGTTGTCCAGCCTTAGCCCATTAATGATTTCACACCATGCTTCATACAAAGGTGAACGCTTGAGTTATCACGGCATTTACTTCGCGGTGGAAAAAATTGGTGAAATAGCTCACATTGAGGATTTGCACCCTCACTCCTTTCGTCACACCTATGCCACTGACTTATTGCTATTGGGAGTTGACCCCAGCCATGCCCGTAAGTTAACAGGACATCAAAGTGAGAAAGCGTTTCGGCGGTATACGCTTCGCAGTGAGCAAGAAGCTGCGATCGCTGCTTACTATCGTGCAATCGGCGAAGAAGTGGAATAAGGTATGCCCAAGCCACTTGATCCAAAATGTCAGCTATGTGCCAAGTTACCAACTGCCCAAGCTAAAGTTTTACATGGAACAGCAGGGGATGGATGTTGGAATCCCAAAGTCTGTCATAATCGCCGTTCGTTTTACCGCAACCGCTCTCAGAATAATTCAGCAGAAATTGATGCGATCGCAGTCGAACCACCAGCAACATATTTTGCAGTGCTGTATTTGTATAAAGAACCAGGGGATAAACCATTACACGCGTTAGGTGCAGAACTCTGGCTGGGGCAACAGCCTATTTGTCGCTTAGAACCAATTCACTGCTTTGGACTAACGGCTGGCAAGATCCGCGCCTATACAGATCAGGTGTTGCAGGCTTTTGCAAAACAATACAGTGTTTCACTATATCAATATAAGGAGCTGTTCGAGATTGCACCAACACATTGTCCAGTGCGTCCTTGTCCCTTGCACCCTGACTGATCGTCATACAAGCGAGCGCTCTAGCCTCACTCACAACTTTTGCCCCACTCACGTAACGCTGAGGTGTTGTTCATCGCACTGGCAAGGTTTTTAATACCATGCCCATTAGCCGCAGACATTCCTGGGCATTCTCTTTGGGTGGTTCTTGTGTCAGCGATCGCAAATCAATTCTAATCATTTGGTAAAAGTTATGAAACGTTTATTCGCTGGCAGTTTGGCTGCCTTACTAACAAGCACCACTGCTATCAGTAGTATACCTACACCAGCCCAAGCACTGACTGCCGCAGAAGCCATTGGTATTGGCGCAGCTGCTGTAGGCATTGGCATCTTAGCTGGTCAACGTAATCGCAACCACAGGCATTCAAATCATCGGGGAGATAAGGAGCGAGAATATAGAAGAGGTATGAGAGATGGTGAAATAACAATCACCACAACTCATCAGATTACGTTCGGGGTTATAGAGAAGGTATTAACCTCAGACGCGATAGGTATGATAGGTATTGACTAATATTGGATATTTTTTTCACTGCAAGTTTCTTACATCAAAGGCTAATTTTGAAAAGGAGACTTTGCCAACTCTGTGTTGTAAGTAATCCATTGTGGTCTGCCGATCTGGATATTGTTTGCTTCAAAGGCTAGGCGCACTCGTAGACGGAACTCTCGCCCAACATTCCATTGTTCCATCGGTGCCGTTTTAATCCAAACGCGCACTAGCATACCCGTGTGGGAGAGGTCATCAATGCCCAACACTTGGGGCGATTCTAGCAGGCGATCGCGCCATTCAACTTCGCTATACAATTGCTGGGATACTTGCCTGAGAATCTCTAAAACCTGCTTCGGGTCGTTTTCATAGGCCACCACAATAGAAAAGTCTACCCGCGACCAAAGGCGGGTTAAGTTGTTGACATCAGTGATATTGCTATTAGGAATGGTAATTAGCTTACCTTCGCCATTGCGTAGTTGAGTCACGCGTAGGTTGAGATTTTCCACCAGTCCGCTTTTATTGCCAATCTCAACCACATCTCCCACAGCAAATTGATCCTCCATCAAAATTAAGCAGCCATTGACCAAATCTTTCATCAAACTTTGGGAACCAAGGGAAATTGCAATACCGATGACAGCACCCCCTGCCAAAATTGAACTAGTGGGTACATTAAAAATATCTAGAGTCCGCAAGATACCGAAGGTAATGAAAACAAAGGTGATTAATCCTTTTAATGCCCCGGAAACTGTTGCAGATCGCAGGGCAATCCTTTGAGTTTCACTCAAAGGGATAGAGGGATGGGTTGTCCAGACATCGGTGATGTAGTCAATTAAGCTTTTGCCAATCCGAATAACAACACTGATGAAAAACCAAATAATCAGCAGCGCGAGGGGACGGGCTAAAGCTTCACTCCACCATCTCATCAGGTAGGGGACACGAGACATGATTACCACAATCCCGATGTACCATACGAGAATAAACGCCCAAAACAGTAGCAAGGTGAGAAAAGAATAGATCCCCAGTTGGCGCTTGAGAGTGAACTGTCGCTGGATGATTTCTAGAAATTGCGATCGCTGATGGGCGATTGTGTGTGCCTCTGGTTCGCTGGTGTCGATTGCCTGAATATTGGCCGATGTTTCTGCCTGAGAGCGTTTGACCGCAGCCTCTTTTGCCTCAGCTATATGCTCTTGATAACGAGCTTGCAATACCGTCTGTTTGCGAATTAGAGTTCGCCGCAGGAACCATAACACAACACTGCCCAACACCAAGCCGATGCTGATTTGTATTGCCTGCCCAACTCGTTGAGACAATACATTAGGTGAGAAGAGTCGCTCGATGCGTTCCACTTCTGCTTGTAATATTTTTTGCCACTCCTGGGCCAATTCCTCCAGTGTTTTCCCATAGTAGTCAGCATCTGGCTCTGTCACTGTCACCAGCCTTAAAGAACGGGTCGTTTGATCATCATTGAGCTGAAGGATTAGGCGGTTATTCAGGGTGGCAACAGAAATTATGGGAGTTTCTTTGGCTTTGTTGGCTCTATCGAGCGCTCGCATCAGCCGTTGCGTAATTTCTTCAGCACGTACTTCCACAGGAAGACTTCCCTCTGGCGGTTGGTCGCGATTAAAAACAGTGGGAGAGACAACCTTAAATAAAAGGTTTTTGTCTAGTGGTGAATTCACGTTGGCAATTTCATATTCACCGAGACGGGTGACGCCTTTAGGCGGTTTGTGCGGATCGTTAGAAGCGGCGGTGGGTGACGAGGATAGTTGACTGTGGGCGATCGCACTCCAACCAAATACTATTGCGATCGTCATCACGCTGACTAGCACAAACCGAATTATTGAATGGAGGAAGCGATTAAACAGGAACATAATCTCTGGTAAAGTGATTGAGCAACTCGATCTTGGAGTCATGCTCTACTGTATCAGGCACTCTCGATCGCCTCGGCATTTCGGCTGGAATCTACTCTAATCGACCTAACTGTGCGGCACCGCGCACCCTTGCAATCTCCGCACGCGCGGCTTTGGCTGCCGGACTATCGAGACTGTCCGTAGATGCAATTGCCGCTGCAAGATCGATCGCCGCATCAAGTATGAACCCAGTGCGTTTTGCCGCGTCAGTCCCGGATGAGGACTTGATCTCTCTTAGGTAAGCTCGCCGATCTTTCGGTCGGTTGGAAATCGCAGCCAGTTCGGCTTCTGTCACGATTCCGTTTGCAACATCGTCAGCCAGCAGGACGCGGACAAACTTGCGCTGACGCTGCTCGGAGAACCGCCACGCAAACAAAATCGCAACCGTTCCAATGGCGATGCCAATGGGACCGAAGCCGATAAACCCCATAATGGCATCCCAACAGCCATGAGCCAGACAAGCCGACAGATAGAAACCTACCAAAACGGCGAGCCGATGGCCGAACGAACGATTTTTCGCTTCGAGGAAGTAGCCAAACCCCGTACCCGCAACCGCCGTGAAGAGCGAGTGACTCCAGAAACCGACCGATGTGCGCGCTACCAATACCTGCAACGCACCAGCAACCTGCTGCGACCCAAAGCTGGCGTCGGGGGCGCCCACAATGTAAGACACGTTTTCAAAGACCTGAAAACCAAGACCCACAAACGCACCAAGCAGAAACCCGTCGTAGGCGTTGCGGAAATGGTTGCGTGCTAGTAAAGCGAGTATGACAAGCCCGACGAATTTGGAGCTTTCCTCCACGATGGGTGCCGTGATGGCCGGACTCCAATGGCTATAAAAGTCGAAGCTGGTCAGCTTCGCAAATAGCGATAGGATTGCACCATTGCCAGGGAGCGCCATGACCCACGGCGCTACTAGTCCGCCCCAGAGAAAGCCGAGCAGCGCGAGCTTGGCTGGCTCACGTTCATACCGATCTTTGTGGGTGAGAAACCAGATCCAAGGCAGGCAATAGAGTGCCTGAGACGAGAGGGCGATGAACAGAGCGCTGGGATAGATGGCGTTGCCGAACAAAAGTCCGCAGAAGACGTAGGTACCTTTGAGTACGAGAAACCAATACAGATAGCACGCCGGGTTGTGCGGCTGAAAAAATCGGACGGAATTGCTCCAGCCTGAACGATCGATGGCAGCCTTGCGGATTGTGTCCTCACTCTTTGAAGTGCTAATCACGAATCGCCCTCCTTTGGTTTAAATGTGATGCTCTTAATCATGTCAGCGATCGGTTGCTCCAGTTGTGTGGAGGCAGCGGCCGGGCCCTTCACAATCACTTCGACTCCCTGACCTTTGCCATCGACGTATGCAAGCAGTAGACCAGTATAATCGGAACCATTAATTCTCTTAGCTACTCCGGCAACCTTTTGCAGTGTTGTAACGGGAACTAATTTACCCTCGACAACAAATTCATTCTGGTCTTTCACGATCTGGTTGAGGAGTTCCTCGGCAGTTCCCTTCCAGACGCCGCTCTTGACGCTAAACGTGACGCCATCTTTGGAGACCACTGCGTTTGATGAACTCCCGGCAGGGAATGGGATCTTAGTTAGCACCCAACCTTGGGTTGGCGTAAAACGTACAGAACCGACATTATAAACTGTCCCTGCTAAAACCTCCTTGTTATGAACAGCCTCGTTGATGGCTGGCATGACTCCCGACCATAAAAACACCACAAGATAAACGCTCACCGTCGGCCAAATCAGCCGGCGATCGAGTCCAAGCAGTCGATATTCAACTGGTACAGCGGCTTCGTGTCTTAGGGGGGACATACAATTTTCCTTTTTGCGGTGCTAAACAGGCAGGGGAGCAGGGGGAGGAAAAGTCGTTGTGATTCCGAAAATTGGATAATTTATTTTTTGGAGTTCCCTTATATTGGGCAGAAAATTTCTGCCTAAGATCCCGCACATAATACGCTGTTGGAGGTGTTTAGACTGTTGCACTTCCAGCGATCAAGAAAACTGTTAGAAGCGATACGTTTATCGCATCGCTTTTAACAGTTTTCAAGCTTTTCTCTAGTATTGAAAAGCAACCATCACAAGATACCGACTGAAAGTTCAAAAGGAACCGTTCGATTTCTGTCCTTACTGCCACCCTTTAGATACACACGAACTGTATAGTTACCACTCTGTGACAAACGAACGTTTCCGTCGTTGCCCGATATTGAGCTGTTATAAATTGCCCGATCTGTGCTGCCTGGTGGGAGAATGTTGAAGTATGCTGATCCTTTGGTAATCAACGAAACCGACATCCTCTGCCCTGCCCGCGCATTCAGAACATAGTCGTGGTAGTGGTTGCCCGTGATCGAAGACCGCATAAAAGTGTTATCGTTGCCAGCGGAAAACCGTACTGTCGTATGAGCCTGAGCTAACGACGGTGCAGTGAAGCTAAATGTGAGCGATGTAGTGATAACCGAGGCGGCTAAAACACTACGAATAAGAGTCAAGGCAGAGTTTTCCATGTGATAGTTTCTCCGTCGCAAACAATTCATTGTTTATTGTTCTAATTAATCAGCAAACCAGTTTTCAACTGCGAAGACATGGGTTTTGTTTTTGTCTTGACGAAACCCAACAATACAGCAAACTAGAAACGAGTTCTGCTACTGCCCCAATCGCCTGAGTTGCACTCGCCCCGAAACTTTTCAATCCCATCTATGGCGATCCTGCCACTGCGCCGGTCGATATTAACACGCGGTTTATTTAGTCCGTTCATCCGGTATCTTCCCGTAATGCGATCGGGCGAAACCTGAAGGTTGTCGAGTGTCCACCATCCATTGTCACCACCGGAATTGATCGGCGCGATGAGCTTTCCGCCGAGATGGATTTTTCCCTGTGTATCACGGATTTCGACCTGAACCTCGGAATCGAAGTCGCTAGTCGTTGACTCTATGCGATTACTTGCTTCGTAGCGATTGCGGCGATCGTTCCATTCATATCCATAGCGGGTTGTGACAGCCGGTTTGCGACCTTCACCATAGCAGATCAACGTCAGACCTTGGCGCGACGAGCTGCTATTATGATTGTCAGATGTGTGCTGTTCCCGCAGGTAGCTATCGATCGCTGTCTGGGCTTTACGGATTTCTGTTGAATTACAGGATCGACCCCGTTGAAGGATCTCTCCTTGAGGGTTAAAAAGGACAGTACAGCCTCTTCCTGATGTCATACCAGTCACACTCAAATTACCGTTGTCTAAAGTGTCAATCACTGCTTGAGCGTTAACAGGATGAGTGACTGTCAGAGTTAATAAACCCACAATAGTAGGGGCTAATGTTCGCAAGCTTTTCATTAGTTGCATTCAGCCTACATGAATTTGTTTGGAAACTCTATCATTGAGAATTTCACCAGTGTCAATTGGTTTAGACACAAGAACGGGATTAGATTATCTATGGCAGTGATGCCAATCAACGTAAAAGATGTTTTGATAGCGACCGTTTGAGGTAACGATTTCTACACACTTACCTGAGTTGCCTTCAACCCAGAACGAAGCAACAGAAGTATTTGACACTTTTTCGTTACGGCGATAGGTATATCCCCGCCGCCGCAATTCGCCCTCTGCTTGACCAGCCCTCGCTCCTACTAGGTCTGGCAAAGGTCGGGAAGACGAATTGCCTGTATTTTGAGGACGTTTCCTATCTCCGCGATCGCAATCTGCCGTAGTTCCGGTATCAACCAGAGAGACGTAGCGACCTTGTTCTGTCCTCACACTAATGCACCGACCTGTTTTAGTTTGAGTCCAAAAGCTATAAGTAGAATCATCAGATTTTTCAGCCCAGCGAAACCTATAGCCCCGTTTTTGGAGTATGCCTTCTCCATCTCGTCCGCGAACATTCACTAAATCTTGAATTCCGCGAACGGGATCTCCAGCATTTTGAGCCTGGGCATTGAGAGCGATCGTGATGATTAGGGAACTCACGATGATCGGAATTAAACGGTTTATTTTCATGTTGTTTTCTAAAGAGTGCAAATAATCTTAGGAATCATTACAAATTGGATTGCTTTAACCTAAAGTGCCCCTTCATTGGTATCAGAGAAGTAGTAGTTGTAAAACTCAGTCCCCGTTTTTTTGTTAATCACCACAACCTGCTTAGTACCTCGGTCATAGATGACGCGCACTTGCTCGTTTTCGCCAATGAATGTATTGCCAGATGTCCGCTCCAGATAGCCGTGGAAGTTAAATTCGCCCTCCGTAATTTGGATGACGATTGTATTTTTGTCCAGTACTGTCATGTAGGTGACAGGTTTAGAAGATTGGGAAATGATGATAGAAACAGGTTCAAAGCTTTGAGCTTGGGCAGAGCTAACCAGCCCCTCCATGCTCCAAAAAAGACTGCCAGCACTGATAAAACAAAGAGGAACGAATTTTTTATTGATGCTTTTCATAGCGATTACCCAAAGCGAATTTGAAAGCTTCATACAAAAACAAGCAAATTAAGTAAAATAAATTATGATTTCGCCTTCGATTTAATAGAGAGAATGAAGGCACAAAAATTTCAACTAGGAATAGTGGTTGTAGATGATTGGGAAGGTTTTAAGCTGATTTGCAGAAGTATTTGACCTAAAAAGCATTGAAAAACTAATATATTTACTAATATGGCAAAACTTTAGTTCTCAATATAATAAATGAGATTTATCAAATTTTGATAGTTTTTAATACAAGTAAATTGCTCCTGTTTCTTGTATTTCCAAAGGAGGATGACTTTCATTTGCGTTGTCAGCTTCTTCAACAGTAACCTCGACAACTCGATCTTTTAATTTAATAGCATACTGCAAGAAATAATTGGCACTGCCCTTAAATCTGTCATATTTTCTTATTTACTTCAAGCGCAGATAAATCAGTTAAACTAACTTACCCGCAAATTAGCTGAAAACACTCGTGTATAGTCTGTAGCTTTGGCAATTGAAGGATTGAGCAAAGGTACACTTCATTCAGTAGCAATATTTTGTATTTTTATATACGTGTCTTGAATACTTGTTTACGTACACCTCTAAAGATTTTTTAATATTGTTTTATTTTGCCACGACCAAAAAATTAATTGAGATTTTTGCAGTTCAAAAACCTCACTTACATCAGTTAAGGTGTAGTATATATCTGTTAATATCTAGATTACAGCAATTAAAACATCACATACGTCATTTAAAACTGAAAGAACGCTTTTAATAAAAATTAATATGAAAACAACTAAAAAATCTCATTCAGAGATGAAAGTAGACAAAAATAAATCACTGCGAAAAAGAGGAGCAGTTCTGACTGTTGTTGGGTTGAAGAGATTGCAAACTGCAATTTTAGAAGAAGAGAGACAAAAAAGAGGAAGTAAACGTTTTACCCAAGTAGAATTAAGCGATCGCATTGGAATTTCTACCTCTAGTTTAAGCCGTTTATGGTCTTTGAATTCGAGGATAGATCCGCGTACCATACGAATCTGCTTTAGTGCTTTTGATTTAGTGTTGTATGAGAATGATTACACCCTGTATGATGCAAATGACATTGATTATCACCAGGAATATTCCCAAGAACAGCGACAGGTGATAGTTAGAGATTTATCTGAAAATTCAGCTAATGCAGATTTATTACCAGAAAGTGAATTGTCGGGGGAACAACAAACAATCACACCAAAGATAGCATCATCTCAAATTGTTTCCGTATTTCTCGGTGAAGAGAAAATTAAGAGTGAAATTACATTCAACAAACAGAGCGATTACAACGATGGAGCAAAGATTAGTGAATATATAAAATATCCCTGCGCTCCTTTATCTTTAGATTCTAAATTCTATATTCCTCGTCCTCCATTAGAAGAACTAGCATATCAAGAAATCACGCAACCGGGATGCGTCATTCGCATTCAAGGTTGTCGAGGTATGGGTAAAACATCTCTAATGTTGCGGATTTTAGCTCGTGCCAAAGTCTTAGGCTATGAAACTGCAAAACTCAATATCGCTCAAGTTGATATTGATGTTTTGCAAAAACCTCAATCATTCATGCAATGGTTAGCTGCTAGTATTGCTCGTCAACTAGGCATAGAATTTAATGTTGATAAACATTGGGACGAAGAAATTGGTAGTAAACTGAGCTGCACTCTTTATCTAAAAGAATGTTTGCTTGCACATTTAGAAAAACCTTTATTATTAGTATTAGACGAAGTTCAGCATATTTTTGAATATCCCGATCTAGTCAATGAATTTCTACCTCTGTTACGTTCGTGGCAAGAAGAAGCGCAACAGGATGAAGTATGGACAAAGCTACGTTTGGTGATTGTTTACTCAACAGATGTTTGTCTTTCTCTTGATATTAATCAATCTCCCTTTAATATTGGGCTACCATTGAAATTATCAGAATTTACTTCTGAACAAGTAATTGAGTTAGCAAACCGCTATGGAATTGATTGGCAACAAAACAAGCAAGTGCAGCAATTAATGGAGTTAATCGTGGGACATCCAGCATTACTAAATATTACTCTTTATCATCTGCGCTATCATAAATTAACCTTAGAAGAAATTTTGCAGACAGCAAGCACAGAACTAGGAATTTATCGCCAACATTTACAAAATTTATTAAATAAATTACAAAAAAATACGCAATTATTAGATAGTATGAAAATCCTTTTAACAAAAGATAAGAATATCGATCTAGATATATTAACTGCTTACAAATTAGAAAATATGGGATTAATTAAATTGCAGCAACAAAAATGGGTAATTAGTTGTCAATTATATCGAGATTTCTTGAAAAAATATCTGGTATTGTAATTAGAGGTTGTTTGAAAAGTGTTGTTCTGTGGCTTTAAGGCGCTTCTAGATCCCCCCTCTTAAAAAGGTGGGAACTGAAATCAAAATCTTCCAATTTATCGGGAGATTTAGAGGGATCTAAAACTTTGAATACTGATAATAAAACTTTTCAAACAGCCTCTTAGACAAAGTTCAGCAAATAATGATTTGCTATTATGAATAAAAGTATTTACAAAGTTGGTGGTTGTCTCAATGCTAATGCTGCTAACTATGTTACTAGGCAAGCAGATATTGAGCTTTATACAGCCCTGAAAGCAGGGGAATTTTGCTATGTATTCAACTGTCGCCAAATAGGTAAGTCTTCACTGCTGGTACATACCAAGCAACGATTACAAAATGAAGGCTTTAATTGTGCCTACATTGATATTACGCAGATCCGTAGTCAAGAACTCACCCCGACACAATTTTATAAAGGAATAATTGTCAGCTTGCTGCATAGTTTTGGACTAGCTAAAAAAATCGATTTTGCAGCTTGGTGGCAAGAACAAACTGAGTTATCACTCATACAACGCTTGGGCAATTTTATTGAAGAAATTTTGCTAGTCAATCTGAGTAGCAATCGCATTTTTATTTTAATTGATGAAATTGATAGTTTGCTGCAATTAAATTTTGGCATAGATGATTTCTATGCTTGGATTCGGGCTTGTTATCAACAAAGAGTCCATAATTCTGAATATGAAAGACTGGGTTTTGCTTTATTTGGCGTTACGACTCCCTCTGATTTAATTCAAGATAAACTCAAAACACCTTTTAATATCGGTGTTGCTATTAATTTAGAAGGGTTTACATTAGCAGAGGCTCAACCTCTGGTAGTGGGTTTAGAGCAAGTTGTGAGCAATCCCCAAGCGGTATTTAAAGAAATTATCGACTGGACTAATGGACAGCCATTTTTAACGCAAAAATTATGTCAGTTGGTGGTAATAACCAAGCAACACCATCACAGCCAAGAGATGAATCTAGAAAGTAGCAACGGCAAAACTAGCCCGCCTTTGGAGATTACACCAGGTAAGGAAGCGGATTGGATAGAGTGTTTAGTGCGATCGCAAATCATTAAAAATTGGGAATCTCAGGACGAACCAGAACATTTACGCACAATTCGCAATCGCCTACTTTACAATATTCAACGCGTTAGTAGATTACTCGGTATCTATCAGCAACTTTTACAAGCTATTCCTGTAGCAGCCAACGATAGTCGAGAACAGGTAGAACTGCTGCTTTCTGGTTTGGTAGTTAAACATCAAGGATATCTGCAAATCCGCAATCGCATATATCAAGAAGTTTTCAATTGGGAATGGGTAGAGGAACAGTTAAATCAATTACGTCCTTATTCGGAAACACTATCAGCTTGGATTGCTTCTCAAAAACAGGATACATCCCGACTTTTACGGGGACAAGCCCTGATTGATGCCCAAAAGTGGGCGCAAAACAAAAGCCTCAGCGATTTAGATTATCAGTTTCTTGCCGCCAGTCAGGATGCAGAACAGCAAGAAATCCGGCGGCAATTTGAGGCGCAGCAAGAAAGCGAACGGTTCTTTCGGCAACTAGCAGAAGCAATGCCCCAGATGGTATGGATTGTAGAGCCAGATGGTAGGCTATCTTATACCAACCAGCACTTAAGTACTTTTTTGGGGCGATCGCATTCGGAGGTGACAGATTGGAAAAGCCTGGATGTGGTTCATCCTGAAGATCGCCTTAATAACCTTGCCGCCTGCAAACATTCTGTAGAAACCAACTCACCCTATGAAGTGCAACTGAGAATACAAGATGTCGCGGGAAACTATCGCTGGTTTCTCAATCAGGCGATTCCCATCAAGGATGGAAGCGGACAGACGGTGAAGTGGTTTGGCACCAGCACCGACTTAGATGATTTGAAACAACAAGAAGAATTGCGGCGACTGCAAGAAGTTGAAAAGCGACTGCAACAAGAAAAACGTGCCAGTCGCTTGCAAAAGTGGCTACTGGGAACTGTTAGTATTGCTTTTGTCATCGCCAGTTCTCTGGGAATGTATGCCTTTGCTCAAAGATATCAAGCCACTCTCCGAGAAATTGAAGCGATCGCCAATGTTTCCGAAGCTCAGTTTGTCTCTGGGAATCGATTAGATGCTTTAGTCAGTGCCATCAAAGCCCAGACTCGATTGAGCAAATTGTCGGATGTGCCTACTGAGTTACTTACCAAGGTAGATCGAGAATTGCGCCGTGCCACCTTTCAAGTCATTGAACGCAACCGCCTGAACGGTGAACAGGGAAAAGTGCGGGGTGTTGCCATCAGTGCCTACGGACAGACAATCGCTGCTGCTCACCAACAGGATAAGATTACTCTGTGGAAAAGCGATGGCACATTGCTAAAAGTACTTAGTGGTCATCAAGGAGAAGTCTTTGATGTCACCTTTACTCCCAAAGGCGATAGAGTGATTTCGGCTGGGCAAGATGGCACGGTGCGACTGTGGAAGCTGGACGGCACACTGGTTAAGAGACTCAACGGACATGAAGATTCGGTGCGATCGCTCGCCGTCAGTGCTAACGGACAATGGATTGCCTCGGCTAGTAACGACAGAACAGTAAAACTTTGGCGTATC
Source organism: Nostoc sp. (assembly GCF_036917775.1). Lineage (GTDB taxonomy): Bacteria > Cyanobacteriota > Cyanobacteriia > Cyanobacteriales > Nostocaceae > Nostoc. The sequence continues at coordinate 23,122 of NZ_JBALEQ010000059.1, read as the reverse complement.
GACGGCAGCTTGATTCGCACTTTCAAAGGACACAGCGATGCAGTTTCAAAGGTGGCGTTTAGTCCTGTTGATGCTAACATCCTAGCCTCGGTCAGTGATGATAATACTCTCATCCTCTGGAATCTGGAGGGTAAGAAAATTCGGACACTGAATAATCCCATCGCACCCAAAAAAGGCAAAAACCGTTTGATGAGCGTCACCTTCAGCCCTGACGGACAAACCCTGGTAGCTGGAGACTGGATTGGTAATGTTATTTGGTGGACTGTCGCTGGCACTTTATTGCAAACCGCCACAGAACACGATAGCAGTGTGGTGACTCTCGCCTTTAGCCCCGATGGCCAAACCCTCGCTTCAGCTGGTTGGGATAACACAATTAAGTTTTGGAACAGCGATCGAACTGTCAATCAAACCCTGTCTGCCCATATCAACGGTACATGGGAAGTAGCTTTCAGTGCCGATGGTCGTCGTTTGATTTCCGGTGGCGAAGATGATTTGGTGCGGTTGTGGCAGCTGCAAAGCGAGATTCTCACGGTATTGCGTGGTCATCGTGCCTCTGTTTGGCACACGCCGATTAGCCCTGATGGGCAAACAATCGTTTCCTCTAGCGCTGATGGTACGATTAAGCTGTGGAATCGAGCCGGACAACTGCTCAACACCTTAACCCCGCCATCGGGACAGGTTTGGTCGGTGGATATTAGCCCAGACGGGAAGGACATCGCCGCAGGTAGCGATGATGGTTCCTTGAGCTTATGGACGATGCAGGGAAAACCCTTAAAAACGATCTCAGCCCATAACGCAACAGTGCGGGATGTGATGTTTAGTCCCGATGGGCTAGAGATAGCTTCCATTAGTTGGGACGGCACTGCTAAACTCTGGAAGCGGGATGGCACTTTCATCCAAACCCTGAGCGAGTCCCTACCCAAAAACCGCGATCGCCTCAACGCTGGAGCATTTAGCCATGATAACCAATGGTTAGCGATCGGCGGTCGAGATACGTTTCTTCGCCTCTGGCATCGGGACGCGAACGGAAAATTTCCATCTCAACCGCAATTTACCCTCAAAAGTCATAAAGAGACGATTTGGGATGTCGCCTTTAGTCCTGATGGAAAGTTCGTTGCCACAGCCAGCGAGGACACGACAATTAAACTGTGGTCGTTAGATGGTAAATTAATTCGCACCATTCCCGCCCACACAGATCGGGTAAATGGCATCACCTTCATTCCCCCTCATTCTGGACTCCCCGACAACTGGGGTACTGTCCTAGCCTCTGCCGGTTGGGATAATACTGTGAAACTGTGGTCGCTAGATGGCATCTTGCACGCTACTCTGGAAGGACATGAACAGCGAGCATTGAATGTTGCATTTTACCCCGCTACTCATAATCAGGGAGCATTGCTAGCATCTGCCGGCTTAGATGATGTTGTGATTCTTTGGCAACTCAATCGCGTCTTGGATAATAACCAGATATTGCACTCTGGTTGTACGTGGATACGAGATTATTTGCGATCGCATCCAGATTTGAGCGATCGTCAATCTCTTTGTCAGGTGAAAAAAACGATTCTTCCAGCCTACTCGAATACATCCGGTTAAGCTTGTTAGCCAAAGAATTTCATCAAGTTATTTCATGGTTGATTAAAAATTTAGGGCGACCGACTCCGAAATACTTGATTTTAGATGCGTTCGTTCTGGGAACTAGTCTTGGGATATGCTACTAGTTGAAATGGCCATCGCCATCGCTACTCTTCCCACTCAACCAACACCCCATCCACAATCGCAATATCCCACTGCGGAAACTTTGCTAGCAACTTCTTGATCACAATCTGCAAAGCCGGATCGTCATTCCAGCATTGTTGGAGGAAGTCAAAACCAGGATTTTCCCCAACCAGAGAAGCCATCTTCAATTTCTCCATTCGTAATAGTCTAGCTTGGGATCTCATGGCGATGTCTTCTCTAAGAGACGCTCCGCGAACGGCGGTAAACAACGCCTCACTAGATTTTTGCACCTGATAATTGACCACAGATATATTCCACTGCTTCTCAAACTTGCTGATGCTTGCCCTCATGCTGGCGTAATACTTGCTGTCTAACAAATATTGAATTACCCACAATGGGGGGCATTCTCCAACGTTTGCTCTATCCAACCATTCAAATATATCACTTTGATTTAATGACACGGGCGCGGCGGAACAAATACCCTCATGACAGTCTTTCGGCTCAACACCAGAGACTTGGTTTTCCCCCGACAACGAAGCGGTATTACTTTGTTCCACTTGCCCCTGTGGTTGATCTGCGATCGCAGAATTTAAAGAAAATTCATTTTGAGCAACGGGCGCGGCGGAACCAGTACCTTCATAACAATCCCTCGGCTCAACACCACAGTCCTGCTTTTCAGCCAACAACAGAGCAGATTCACCTTGTACAGCATCCGCAAGCGTTAGCGTCGTGCAGTCCATTGCCACAGGCAAGTCTTCCTCCAACTCTGACACGCTTTCAACAGTCTGAGGCGAAGCGCCCCCCAAGGGCGCATGAGCCGTCTCCTCGTCACGCGAATTTCCTGTAAGCGTGTCAGAGACACACCTAACGAACTCTTTTGAAGAGTTCGTTAGGTGTTTCTGAACAGTTCGTGAGGGTTCACATAACCCTTGCTCTAGCTGACTTTGACCTAAAATAGATGCTTGATTTAAAGCACCCATTTCTTCAGAGCCAGCATCTTTCTCTGAAATCTCAGCATTTGGTTCTCGTTTTTCAGCATTTGGTTGCTGATTAAGAGAATTAGCTTTCTCCCAAAATTCCTTCATTCGGCTACCATGCAAATTCTTCACCATCCAGATAGCCGTTTCTCGCCCATCCTGAATCGATTTGTCGGGTTTGAAAATGAATAGCCCACTGTCGGAGAGAATTTTCTTTGCAGAGATAAAAGTACTGTAACCCAAAGCACTTGTTAGCGGCATCCACCGAGAACCATAAGGGTCAGCCGTCCAGCATTCTTGCCATAGTTGCGTAACTGAGGGCTTTTGCTGCGATGCCCAGAGCATATCTTCGATGGGAATAATCACATGAAGCCGCTTATACGGTGATTGTGCTTTAGCAGACTTTTTGAGCTTGGGTCTTGTAATAGTTGCGGTCATTTTACAATCTCCTGTTTATGTTGACGCACGGAATTTTCCCTACATCGATTGCAGGGTTTAGTTCGATATTTGTTTGTCTAAAAAGTTACCGATATATTGAAAGCCTATTCAGGCTGCCAAAAGCGCAACTCGTCTCGGAAATACCTATCAGTCTTTTTGGATTGCTCCTTCCAACAATCCCAGGCAACGATTACCTCATCTCCCAAATCTTCTAGAACTTCCCCTCTGGCGATATACAAAGTGCGGTAAGGATCGGCGTGGGCAACGATAGAGCCAACGCCAATAGTGCGCGGTTGAAGGGATGCGTTCTGGAGTGCGGTAATTAAATCAGTCTCTTGGGTTGTTAATTCCGCCCAGTAGTCCTGTTTAATCACCTCATACTCTTGCGCCACTGCCCAATAATCCTGCCAAGTACACCCAGGTTTAGCTAGTACTGCTCTAATATCACTAACCGCTTGGGGCAGCATCTCTAATTGCTCGGCTCGATATGCGATCGCCTGTGGTGTAGGTTCACTACCTAAAATTATCGCCGCAGCTTCGAGCGCTTGGGTGTTGTTCATGGCACTGGCAAGGTTTTTCAACGCCATACCCATTAACCGTAAGCATTCCTGAGCATTCTCTTTGGGTGGTTCCTGTGCCAGCGATCGCAAATCAATAGTTTTCTCCAAGGCTTGCTTCACTTGCTTGTTCAAAACTTTAGTCGCCTGTTGGGTCATGGTATTCCCCCACTGCTGAACCGGATGCTCTTGTACGGCGTGTTCTAGTTCCTGAATGCGAGAAAGGAGTTGTTGATTTTCAGTCTCCAACTGCCGTAGCGATTCCATCTCCAAGAGCCGTTGCTGTAAATGGATATTTTGCTCTTTCTGTTGTGTGAACAGTTGTTGCAAAGATTGGATTTGTTCTTGTACCTGGGCTTCGGCTCTAGCAGTGGCTTCTGATTGTAGTCCGATTCTCAATTCCTGGGAAAGTCTCTCTAGTTCCTGTTTATGGCGTTCTTCAATAGCAGTGATCGCTTCAGTATATTCTGCGGGGTAAGTGCGTTCTCTGGGGAATGGGACGCTGGCGGCATCTAGATCCCCATTGTTGATCAACAACCTTTCACCATCGCTGAACGTGACAATCTGCTGCCAGTGATTCGGTGCATCTGCCTCAATTACTCCCGAATCCCCATATCTGGGATGTGAAAGGGAAGAAACAGTGACAGAATTACACAATTGTGTTTTAGGATTTTCGCTTTTTGTGGAGCGTTTAACTGTTGGTGCGACTTGCTGCACTGCTTTGGCGAAATCGGCGGCAGTGGGGAAGGATTTTTCTTGGGAGGCGATCGCTACGACTTCCTGTAACTTATCAGGAGTTTTAACCAGCCGGAGTAAGGGGCGAGTTTGAGAGGGTTTAGTAATCTTTTCCCTCAGTTCCTCTGGCAGAGTATCAACTACTTTCTTCGCAGACAGCAAATCTCTGACCCGCCGATATCCGCCATGTTTGATCAACTCACTTTCGCAGTAAGCTTCAAAGCTCTTGTGTCCACCATCTTCGTAATAGCCTTTGTCTCGCATCAGTCGCAATTCGTCGGATGCTTGCCACTCAAAACGGTCGATGGCAGTGAAGGTATCCTGGATACCGTTGTTCAATTTGGTGTAGTCGAGTGCTGATGTTTGTTCGGCTTCTAGTGTCAGCATGGCATTTTACGGTCTACTGATAAGAAGGCAAGCAAATGCTTGTCTTGTTTACCTCGCGCTTCAAGTGCGGATAGCAAGTGTGTGAGCAAATGTTATTCGCGTTTGGGCGATTGCCTAAAAAATTAAGTAGCCACATATTCTAGTGGCTACTTAAAATCTAACACCGAGCTAGCTTAAAATCAAGAAAACTATCTAGAATAAATGGCATACCTTAAAAATGCTTCACCCCCTGTCAAGAGGGGGTGAAGTTTTCATTATTTGAACCAAGTTGTCGATTTGAGATGACATGGCTTTTAACTGACTTTTAAGCTGCTCATTCTCTCTTGCCAGCCCGGTTGTAACTCCCCCAAGACTTTCTTTAAAACTTCTACATCCTCAACTAGCTTGACTATATCCACTACGTTGCTGTGGACAATCATCTCGCCTATATAATTCCTCATGTGGTTTTCGATATCTTCCGTAATCGATATACCATCTTCTTTCAATTTTGTTTTGTACTTCTCGTATAACTCGGCATCTATCTTGATACCTAGCTGGGCAATTCGCCCTTGTGTCTCTGGCTTTTTGTTCGCAGGCATATTTTTCTGTTGGTCTTTATCAACAATATACTCTTGATCCAGAATAATCTCTGCAAACCTTATTGTAAGCCAACTTAATAATCTAGATTTTTATCTTGACTAAATCTAGATTGTTTGCTAGATTATATCTAGAAAGCAAAAAGACGACCGCCCCAAGTCTCGCAAACCGTGCGATCGCCTTTTATCCAACTGAATGGAGATCAATATTATGCCTTATACAATATATACACAGCAAGCAATTCCTAGTTCTTCTGTTGATGAACAAACCTTAGCCCAAGCTGAACTGTACAGCCACCTGGAAACCCAAGCCGAAGCTGTAGCCCCAACCCAAGACCCCCTAACATCTCGTGACCGCCGCATCATTGGCGAGATTATCGAAGTCCAACCCGAATCAGTTCGCACCATCTGGATAGAAGGCGGGATTACGGTATGGGTGCAGCTTGTGGAAGGCGGACGGCTCCCATTTGACCGCAACTGGTTCGCAAAAAGAGTTGCAGAGGTTAAAGCGACACTTCCCGAAACAGCACTGGAGCGCAATGAACGCCTCAGCGATGAATTAGAAGAAGCTTGTGTCAAGTTCAACCTGTGGCATCCCCAGATTGATTGGTTATCCTTCAGTACTAAACTTTACCGAAATAATCAGCTAGTAGGCTACATCGGTTGCAATCTTGAGGGCTGGTATTCTAGACCCCGCACATACGGCATGAACAGATTCGCATCGAGTGCAGAGGAAGCGATTACGTTTTTGGGAGTTCGACCAGCTGTAGCAGCGTAACCACTGACATAAAAAGGGCGATTGCACATCAAGAATTGTAATCGCCTCTACAGTGTAATAGGTAACAAACATCACAATGGCATACACCACAGAAACTACGCCCTCTCTTCAAGTAGCCCAGTTGAATGATTCACCAGAGAAAATTTTTCTACCGCCAACAGACCCGAATGCAGAGATTATCGAAATCCCTGGTTACACGCTCGTTTACGTCAATGGAGCCTGCCCCAGAAATCATCGGGTCTATAAAGGTCATTCAATGATTGGGGTGATATTTCAGCACATCACCCACTGGTCTAACGCTATGGATCAGATTCGGTACGCTCAAGCAGCAGAAGCAGCAGTTGGGTTGGATGACTTCATGAAAGTAGCAAAGAAATCCAGAGTTACAGATAAAGCCATAGCAGCATAATTAACTTCACCAATTATAACCATGCAACCAACAATCACCATTCCACACGGTTGGAAATACCCTCGTTTTACTTTAGGGCAACGTACAGAGCAGGGAATTATCATCGGCATCAAGTATTACCTAAGCGATAGTCTTTTAGCATACGAATATGGTGAAGGCTGGCGGTACATCGCCATGCCTGACATCAATTCTATTGATGAAGGAAATCACTTAGAGAACGAAATTAAATTACTGACACCGCAGGAATTGAGAGCAGAGATTCAGGCTGAAATAGAACAATGTCTACGCCAACTTGAACTGCTTAAGTACGAATTAAAAGCAATTCCTGGAGGCATAGCTAATGGCTAAACTGCCCAAAAACTGCTCTGACCGAACAATTCGCAATTCGCAGTTCGCAATTCGCAATTAAAATACTAAGCAAAAATACGCTGGTTTGAATATTAATACTAATTGTTTTTTCAGAATTTAAATTAGGAACTTAAATTTCTGAATGAATTTTTCAATACTTCGGCTTTGTTCAGTACAAGTTTCGTCCGTCATTGCGAGTTGCGAATTGCGAATTGGTAATTGTTGAGTGGTGGTTCTGCTCGTTTACACAGCATTAATTTCTCACGAACAGTAATCCAATCATTACTCGATAGAGAACTAGTACGAGTGCAGAATACCAAACATGGTTTTTTACTGACAATTACACAAGATTCCGACAAATTGCCGACTAACTAAGCCCATCAACTCATTCAAACAAACACAGCCATCACTTTGTACACATGGAAACTATCAAAATCAACAACAGCGTCTTTCTCATCCCACCTAGCCAACCTAAACTGCAAGCCAATTGCGCTAAAGAGTACGGGCAATTCCTTCTTGATTGTCCCCCAAAGATAACGATTTTAGAAGCACAAGCCGGTGGATATCTCAAAGGCAATAAAGCTGACTTTGCGATTGCCATCTCACGCCCTGACCGCTTACTCACAATCAACGAGAATTTTACCAACGAACCCTTTACCGAATTGTGGGTCATTCCTGTAACTGGTGGGTTAAAAGACCAGTTCAAAGGGCCGGCCTCAATGCTGCTTTGTTTCTTGATGCACCGCCGTAGTAAGGACTCGTTTGCTGCACTGTATAATCACTTCGCCCATCGTGCTTTTCAATCGTGGTGTGAAGAGGGAATGGCGGGAGATCCGAAAGAGTTTTGTTATAGCGCGATCGCTAGCGTACTCAAAAACTACATCTTCTGCGCCGAGTTTCAGAAAGTAGAAGGAGCGCTGGGAACATATTGGTTTATTCAGTGGTCGTACCGCAACCCTGAGTCCGACTTTGAAAAGGACGCTTTAGTTGCAGCAGAAATGATTCGCTCTGGTGCGGAGTCGGGGGCGACATTGCACTGGGTGACTAACGAGACTTACGAACGTTGGGCAGATAACGCAAACAAGACCACACAAGCATTACCCGCAGTTTCAGAAGCAGAGGTGAGGGCATCACTTCAACCACAGAATCAGCAGGTATTGCCGCAAGGTAACAAGCGGTAATTAAACACGAAAAAGGCGATTCACCTGTGAGTCGCCACTACATAATTTAGTGGTTCAAACAAGTAAATGAAAATCGGTACTGTTTCAATTAGTTATTCTAGAAAGTTCAATTTGGGCAACTACGAATCAATCGAATTAGGTTGTTCTTTATGGGCGCAGGTCGAGGATGAAGAAGATGCGGATGGTGTAGTTCAATTTCTCTATCATCAGGCGAAAGCAGCAGTTAAAGAGGCTGCAATGCCTGTGATTAAAGCTAACGAATTCCAAATTAGTAAAGCCAAATCTCAACGGAAAGTTGTAACTGATGAAGGTGTTGCAGAAATAGATAATTTTTGAGCCAATCAAACATGAAACAACTAACAGGTTTTATTCCCATTGCCGCATTACCTCAATCTACTACGGCATTTGCTAAACAACAACTGCTGGAAACAATTGAATGGCTCCACAAAGAAGGTGCTGCTACTGAAACCAATCTCAAACTCTTGACTGCAATTGTCGAATCAATTCTTTGTTCGGAAGAATCATACAGCAGATTTTTACAATGTGGTTTTGATGCAGCCATTGAGTTTTTCGATACCAATTCTCAAAACTGGGAATTTGAAGAGTCAATGTCATCACCTCATAATCCAAGAAATTGGGATGAGTACAAACTACTAGAACAAACTTGCAATTTGGTGCAATCGACTAATCAGTAAATCAAGCAAGTCCCTCTAAATATTTCTACCAGCAATTCTGGAGGTTAACAAATGAAGAAAAAATGGACGCCCCAAGAGTTAGAAATTCTTGATGAAATGTCTGAAGCTTACACACCTAAACAAATAGCATACAGACTTAGAAGACGAGGCTATCATCGCACAACTTTAGCTGTTCATAAAAAGCTCTATGCGTTGGGTTATTCTGCACGTCCCACTCTCGACAATTATAGTTGTAGCCAAATTGCTCAAGCTCTTTCATTGAATCCCTGTACTGTAGCTAAATGGGTAAAACGAGGCTGGCTCAAAGCTATTCGGCGTTCTGCGACAAATTACCTCGTTAAGAGTCGGGATTTAAAACGGTTTTTCAAGAATCCTCCACATTCTATTAGGCATCGGATTGCTGCGATAGATCCGCAGATTATTAGCTATTTGGTAGGTTAGCTAGTATTTTTAGTCATGCGAATAACAATAGAGAGGTGATTAATTTGTACAGGTGTCAACAAATTTTAATTCATCCAAACCAAGAATTGAAAGCTATTTTAGAGTTCATCTGTTCAGAATCGAATAAGTTAGCAAACTGCACCATTTACTATGCTCGTCAAATCTGGTTTAAGGCGAAACGCTATATAACTAAGTTTGAATTACACCACCAGATGAAATCAAATATACATTTTCAAACACTCTATTCTCAGGTTTCTCAGCAGTTGTGCAGCTCTGTGTATGAGTCGTTTGCATCTTTCAAACAACTTAACACATTGTACAAACGTGGTGAATTGACAGATAAGCCAAGTCCTCCAAAGTATAGAAAAGATGGTTTGAACTTGGTTACTTATCCTAAACAACCATTAAGGCTAAAAGACGGACAAATCAGAATACCTCTTAGTTCCCTAGTAAAAATATGGTTTAAGTTAGATTACTTTACTCTACCTATGCCCTCAAACTTGCGATTTGAGGATATTAGAGAGTTAAGAATTTTACCGAGGAATCGCTGTTTTTTTGTAGAGTTCGTCTATAAGACTAATCTTGTTGCATCAGATGTAGATAAAAGCAGGGTGTTAGGAATTGACCACGGATTGAATAACTGGTTAACCTGTGTTTCTAACCTTGGCAAAAGCTTTATTATTGATGGTCGGCATTTCAAAAGTTTAAATCGTTGGTATAACAAACTCCTCGCAACAATTAGAAAGAACAAACCTCAAGGTTTTTGGTCAAATAAACTTGCTGCTATCACTGAAAAACGTAACAGACAAGTTAGAGATGCCATTAATAAAGCTGCACGAATTGTTATTAACCATTGCATAAAAAACCGAATTGGACGGGTCGTGTTTGGCTGGGGACAAGGAATCAAACAACAGACTAATCTAGGGAAGAAACGCAACCAGCAATTTGTACAAATCCCAACTGCTAGGCTCAAAGGGCGAATTAAGCAACTGTGCCAGCAGTATGGCATTGAGTTTATAGAGACAGAAGAAGCTAACACCTCAGCAGCATCATTTGTTGATGGGGATACACTACCAAAACACGGTGAAAAACCCGATGGGTGGAAATCTTCTGGTCGTAGAGTAAAACGCGGATTGTTCCGCACGAGCCAGAATTGGTATATTAATGCAGATTGCAACGGAGCAGCCAATATCATCCGCAAAGTAAGCACAACACTTAGTTTAAACTTAAGTGGAGTGTCTAGGGGGTCATTGACTACCCCCACCCGGATCTATATCTGGGTGACAGCTAAGAAGAAACGGGGTAACGAGGTTTTAGCCCGTTGCATAGTTTCCGCTTAGAGTCTCCGCGTCTCAAGATGGGGGAGTGTCAAAAAGATATGTTCGAGATTAGTCCATCTCATTGACGATAAAGTTGATTTAGAAGATTTCTAAATTTGTGTCAAAAAGATATGTTCGAGGTTAGTCCATCTCATTGCCCAGTGCGACCCTGCCCGTTAAATCCTGAATTTCTTCAATGACCACATACCGCCAATTAACAATCTGGGATGTGCTTGATGAGTTGTCCGAGTCTCCACCAACTTCTTCCCTTGATGCTATGTGGGATTGTTTGGATGCCGAGTTAGAAAAATTACCCCTGGAGGCACAGTTATTAACCGCAGCGCTTGCCTTCAGTCAAATTGCAGATATTCTCAAGTCTCGTGCCGAAGTGCTGTTGCAAGATACCCGCGATCGCAATAGTCTTTTGGGGCCTGTTGTTAGCACCGATCTCTTTGCTGGTCTAGTGCGGACAACAATGCACCTAGATTTAGATGATTTGATTGAACCGCAAACACCACAAACCTTTAAACCACATGGCCCACACCAATTTTCATCTCCTACTGAGTTGGGTGATTCTGTAGCAGCACCCGTTGAAAAAGCGAATGTTTTGGCAATGCTTGATGAGGTGACAACTTTAGAAGATGTCCGCAATTTGGCATCAGATGAGGATGTGGAAAAATGGCAGAGCGCGATTGCTAATTATCTGATCAATGTCAAAGATGAGATTTCTTTAGTTAAACTGCAACGTGCGTTGCAAATGCCGATGGTAGAAGTATGGTTAGGATTATTGCTGGGTGGGTTTACCTTGGAGCAACGTGGAGATTTTTATCACAACCATAATGTCTGGGTGAAAAGCTCTCCTTCCTTCGGCCATCTTGAATTGCATTGTACAGCATTCAACTGAGTTTAGTTAAGGCTCTACAACTGGCTAGAAATCAACACAATTAAATAGAACTTTGAAAGATGAAAGATGTGCAGTATCTTCGAGACGATTAAAATTTAATAATAAGGGACTTCCAGTTAAAAAAATATCCCGTTGTAGGGTCGCAAGGGTTTACGCCCCTACAAATCTATAAATAATTTGGGATAATTTATTTTCTGCAAGTCCCTAATAGGATTGTTAAACTTAGAACTTTAGGGAAAAACGAAAGTTGCCGATTTCCCTAAATAAAAACTTTTTCATGAGGGAAAGGAAAGATTGATGCAAGCTCCAGTAGATTTTGCCGAGATCACAACAGAAACTCCGACGCTCTTGGGCGTAACTGCCGAATACCAAGCTATCCAGGCACAGTTTAACCAGGCTCAAACCTCACAGCAACGAAAGGCTGCCTTTCAAGAGTGGGATGCCTTACGATGCAGACTCAGTACATGGAAGGAACTCACGCAACTCCACTTTCACCAAGACACGCAAAATCCAGAATACAAAACCGCCTTGGACTATTGCAGCGAACTTTCACCATCTCTGACTGCCCTTGAAGTAGACTTCAAACGGCAGCTGATTCATAGCCCCGATCGCGCCGAATTAGAACAAAGCTTGGGACGGCAAGCCTTTTTGCTGTGGGAAGCAGACATCACGACTTTTGAAGAAGCGATCGCAGCAGATTTAGTTGAAGAATCTAAACTCATCAATGAGTACACCAAACTGATCGCCTCGGCAAAGTTAGAGTTCGGGGGTAAGCAAGTAAATTTATCAGGTTTGCAACCATATCTGCAAAGTAAAGAGCGAGACATTCGCCACCAAGCAGAACAGTGTCGCTGGCAGTTTTTTGAGCAGAATCAAGATTGCTTTGATCAATTGTTTGATCAATTGGTAAAACTGCGCGATCGCATGGCAAAAAAATTGGGCGATGAAAACTACATTGCGCTAGGATATCGCCGGATGCGACGGGTAGATTACAATCAAAGCGATGTTGAACGCTATCGAGATCAAGTAGTTCAAGAGGTCGTTCCCTTAGCGATGGAGCTAATTGGGCAACAGGCAAAACGGCTCAATCTAGACACCCTATATTTCTGGGATGAGTCCGTCTTTGATGTCGAAGGTAGTCCGGCTCCCATTGGCAATCATGACTGGATGCTAGAACGGGCACAAGAAATGTTTGATGCCTTGAATCCATCGCTGGCTAGCTTTTTTCAGATGATGGTTGAGCAGCATTTACTAGATTTGCAAAACCGTCCCGGAAAAGCAGGAGGCGGATTTTGCACAAGCTTCCCAACCTATGATGTTCCATACGTGTTCGCAAATTTCAATGGCACAAAAAACGACGTTCAGGTGTTTGTTCACGAAATCGGTCATGCCTTCCAAATGTGGCGAAGTCGCCATTTGCCAGTTTTTGATTACCTGTGGCCCACCCTAGAATCGTGTGAAATTCACTCCATGAGCTTAGAGTTTCTCACCTATTCGCAGATGGAAAAGTTTTTCGGGGATCAAGCCGATCGATTTCGGAGGCAGCATCTAGCCTGGTCGATTCTATTTCAGCCTTATGGTGTGGCAGTGGATCATTTTCAGCATTTGGTATATGCGAACCCAGAGGCAACCCCGCAAGAACGACATCTTATGTGGCAACAAATGGAAGCTCGTTATCTGCCTTGGCGTAAATATAGAGATTTAAATTATCTCAACAAAGGCGGACTCTGGCAAGAAAAACAACACATTTACTGTTCGCCCTTTTATTATATTGATTACACCTTGGCGGGGTGTTGCGCCTTGCAGTTTTGGGTCAAAGCAGAAGAAAATTATTCGCAAGCGTTGGCAGAGTATATTGCATTATGCGATCGCGGTGGTTCTGCATCCTTTCGAGAATTAGTGCAATCGGCAAATCTCATTTCTCCCTTTGAAGCTGGTGCGCTTACTCAGGTTGTTGAAAAAGTGCGTCAGAGTTTGAATACTGGCTGATGAGAAGGCGTAGATGCTAAATTCACTGAACATTAGTATGTAATTAGCAACTGCATTTAATAATAGTCTAGCTGCCATAATTACTGTTAAGTATTGGGGGTGATTTATGCCAAAAGTAACTTCTTTGAAGATCCAAAAGCTGATGGCAGCAGGAAAACCCAAACAAAGACTGCAAATAAGTTTGAGCTAACAACACGTTGCTTTACAGCACTTCCGCCTGCTATGAGGTACGCATACAATCTCAAAAGTTAGGATAGAAAAGGGATATGGGTAAAATTGTGCTTCATAATAGCCGGAAGTGCTGTATTCTTACCCAATCAGCAGCAAAATATATTCAAAGTGCCAAATGAGAAACATCAGACTTAATATATTAAAATTTTCTACCCCAGACTTTAGGCAATTTTGACCCCAAACATTACTGTACATTTAGGGTTTACTAGCAAAAATTTACACTTATTTATTTGAAGCCAGGTCGATGTTAAGTTTATTGACTTGCTTGTTCATTACTCAAGCATTTTGATAAAAAATAATATAAAGCGGGATTTTTGAGATTTTTATGTTTTTATTTCCTAATAATTACCACTAGCGATCGCTACATGAATAATGTTGTACCGAAAGCCTATAAACAAGTTACAAAAATTCATCCAAAAACAAAGTTATTTCCATATAGGGGTTTTCCTGGCAACTCTGTTGAGCATTATATTGTTCAGTTGGGTAGCACTCTCGCAGCAACCAGTTACCCTGAATCTGTTAATGACTGCCCCTGATGCCGAACCTTGGAGGCAGGGTTTAATTAGAGACTTCGAGGCTGAGAACCCAGGTATTCGCATTAACCTGGTTGAAGGGCCGAATGCCACAAATTTGCTCGAAGACCTATATACCTCATCTTTTATCTTGGGTGAATCCCCTTACGACCTAATTAATATGGATGTGATCTGGACATCCAAGTTTGCTGCTGCTGGATGGTTGCTACCTTTAGGCGATCGCATTTCTAAAGAGGACTTAGGAGCATTTTCATCCCAAGATGTAGAAGGTGGACGTTACCAAGATAAGCTGTACCGCATTCCAGTGCGTTCCGACGTGGGAATGCTCTACTACCGAGAAGATTTAATCAAACAAGCAGGATTGAAACCGCCAGAAACCTTTGATGATTTGATCCGAATTTCCCAAGTCTTGCAAAAGAAAAAGCAGGTGAATTGGGGCTATGTTTGGCAGGGTCGTCAATATGAAGGGCTTGTGGCGATGTTTGCAGAAGTTCTTGATGGCTTTGGTGGCTTCTGGGTTAATCCCGACACTCTCGAAGTTGGGTTAGATCGACCAGAAACATTACGAGCCATTGAGTTTCTGCGTAGTACCGTAAGAGTTGGCGTTTCTCCTCCTGGAGTCACGACTTACCAAGAAGAAGACACCCGGCGCTTGTTTCAAAGTGGTCAAGTAGCATTTTTACGCAGTTGGCCTTATGCGTGGCCTTTAGCCCAGGCAGAAAATTCGCCAATCCAGGGCAAAATAGCGATTAAACCAATGGTTCACGCTCCTGGTAAGACGGGAGCAGCTTGTTTAGGGGGCTGGGGTTTAGGGATTGCTAAATCTTCTCAACATCCTGAAGAAGCTTGGAAAGCAATTCAGTATTTTACCAGTCGAAAAGCACAGCGCCGATTTATTTTTAGTGCAGGCTATGTGCCAAGTCGCCGGGATTTGTTTACAGATCCAGAGATTGTTGCTAAATACCCCCACTATCCGCAGTTATTGGAGGTCGTGGACAATGCAGTTTTACGTCCGCCGATCGCGCAATATGCTCAGACATCAGATATTTTACAGCGTTATCTCAGCGCCGCGTTATCCGGTCGGATGAATTCTGAACGAGCAATGCAAGCTGCTGCTGCGGAAACGCGCCGACTGCTGGGAGCAGGGGGAGAGCAATTAAAAATTAAAAATTAAACAACTTGTGCTTTCGGCCTCCTCTTTGCCAATGCCCAATGCCTTATAACAAATGACAAATTTACATACACTTAGAAGTCGAGAACAACAGACAGCATGGATTTTACTAACACCAGCATTGCTGCTGCTGTTGTTTGTATTTGCCTACCCGATTTTACGAGCATTTTGGTTAAGCGTATTTACGAGAAATCTGGGAACAGAGTTACAACCTGTATTCTCTGGTTTGGAAAATTATGTGCGGATGGCGGGGGATGGTCGTTTTTGGCAGAGTTTGTGGGCGACAACGGTGTTTACAACAGCATCAGTAATCTCAGAACTATTGCTAGGACTGGGAGTTGCCCTAGTTCTCAACCAAGCCTTTTTTGGGCGGGGCATAGTGCGTACAATCGCCATTATCCCTTGGGCTTTGCCTACTTCTCTGATTGGTCTGGCGTGGGCTTGGATTTTTAACGACCAGTTTGGGGTTGTGAACGATATTCTGCGGCGATTGGGGCTGATTGAGACTGGGATTAACTGGTTAGGAGATCCAACGCTGGCGATGATCGCAGTGGTTTTTGCAGATGTTTGGAAAACTACGCCGTTTATCAGCATCCTGTTGCTAGCTGGGTTGCAGTCGATATCACAAGACCTCTATGAGGCTTACTCAGTCGATGGGGCAACTGCTTGGCAAAGCTTCCGCAATATTACCCTGCCACTGCTGCTGCCACAAATCTTAATTGCAGTGCTATTTCGGTTTGCTCAAGCTTTCGGGATTTTCGACTTGATTGCTGTGATGACTGGGGGTGGCCCTGGTGGCGCTACGGAAGTGGTGTCATTGTATATTTATTCTACGGTGATGCGCTACTTGGATTTTGGTTATGGAGCAGCCCTGGTAGTGGTGACATTTTTAATATTGATTGTGGCTGTGGCGATCGCTAGTTTCTTGCTAAATACCGTGCCAAAACATCAGGAGCCATTTAACCCATGAGTGTAACTCCCCAGACAGTTCCAGTAACTCCAAAACGAAAAGGAGAAACCAAGTTTTCTCTGAAAAAAATCTTACTGCCCATCATAGTTGTATTAATAGTGCTATTTAGCCTAGCGCCAGCCTTATGGCAATTGCTGACCTCGTTTAAAGTGAATGAGGATATTGCCGCCGTTCCTACTGTCTATTTCCCTACACGATTCACTTTCAATCACTACATTGAGTTATTTACTCGTCGCCCATTTTGGCGCTACATCTTCAATAGCGCCTTTGTATCGATTACTTCTACAGCTGTATCTTTAGCGATCGGCGCACCTGCGGCTTATGCCCTCGCACGGTTACGCCCAAGGTGTGAAAGAGTTATCCTCGCCAGCGTTCTAATTGTTACCTTATTTCCTGGAATTCTCTTGTTTCTAGGACTGTTAGAAATTATCCAAGCGCTTAAACTCGGCAACAATTATCTGGCGCTAATCATACCTTATACTGCCATCAATTTGCCGCTAACAATTTTGGTGCTGAGAAGCTTTTTTCAACAATTACCAAAAGATTTGGAAGATTCTGCTAGGGTCGATGGCTACAACACTTTTCAGCTACTGTGGCAAATCGTGCTACCTATGACCCTTCCCGCCTTAGTAACTACTGGAATCCTCACCTTTATTTTTGCTTGGAACGAGTTTATTTTCGCTCTCACCTTTATGACTCGTGAAGAATTGAAGACAATTCCGGTTGCTGCTGCCCAGTTGGGTGGTGCGACAGTATTTGAAATTCCCTACGGTGCGATCGCTGCTGCAACTGTTGTGGGCACATTACCCCTGATTTTACTAGTTTTGTTTTTCCAGCGCCGGATTGTCCAAGGTCTTACTGCTGGTGCTGTAAAAGGATAGAAATCAAAATGGCTAAACTTGAACTCACAAACTTGAATAAAACCTATAATCCTAAAGTCATCCCTGTCAAGGACGTTAGTTTAACTGTAGAGAACCATGAGTTTCTCACTTTACTTGGCCCTTCTGGCTGTGGCAAATCTACCGTCCTACGCATGATTGCGGGTCTTGAAGAACCGACTCGCGGTCAGATTAAGATTGGGGAGGTGGATGTCACCTATAAACGAGCAGCTGATCGCAACATTGCAATGGTTTTTCAAAGCTATGCACTCTATCCCCACATGACGGTGTACGAAAACCTCGCTTCTGGACTCAAGCTGAAAAAAGTACCACCGACAGAAATTAAACAGCGAGTGGCAGAAGTGGCAGAAGTTTTAGGATTAGCAGAGTTAATGAACCGCAAGCCTGGCCAAATGTCTGGAGGTCAACGGCAACGGGTTGCTGTCGGTCGTGCTTTGGTGCGTAATGCCGATGTGTATCTGCTGGATGAACCTTTAAGTAACCTGGATGCACTATTGCGGGAAAGAGTCCGAGCCGATATTAAGCAAATTTTTGCAGCACAAAAAGTGCCAGTTGTCTACGTTACCCACGACCAAACCGAAGCGATGACGCTCTCCACAAAAGTTGCCTTGCTCAACGATGGCTATGTCCAGCAACTTGATCCACCTGAGTGCATCTATAACCATCCAGCTAATCTATTTGTGGCTGGATTTGTTGGTAGTCCGCAAATGAATTTGCTGACTTTACCTTGTAAGGGACAATATGCGATCGTGGGTAACTTCCAAGTACTTCTCCCAGATATACCAACAGTACCACCGCAGATTGTTCTGGGAATCCGTCCAGAAAATGTCCGCATTGCTCAACCAGGTGATACCCAAACTATCCAAGGGCGAGTGTTTTTAGTGGAAAACTTGGGTATGCACTATTTAGTCAGTGTCAGGATTGAGGATTCACAAACCGGAGCGATTACGGTACGTGCTTTGTTGCCAACAGACCAAAATTGGAGTGGCGAGGATATTACATTAGCATTGCCCACTGAGGATATTCACTGGTTTGATGTTCAATCTGGCCATGCTCTTGTTAAAAGACAAATGTTAGATGTCAGGAGCTAGTACAGTACGGCGTAAATAAACCTGTAAATGATAGCTTTCGGTTAGGAATAAAAGTAGCTATGAACAAACTGCGCGATAATTACCGTTACACTTTCATTAACGATGTAATCTCCGAAATGAAAGGTTGGGGTTGTTTTCACGCAGAAACATTCTAGAAACTGAATAGAAGCTTGATTAATTGCCAATTATTTGGCTTTTGACTATAAGAAAGATTTGAAATTTTAAGAGACTCCAAAACTTATACCAATTTAATATGAAGCTGCATAGAAAATAGCTTCTAAAATGAAGTTATAAGAGGAGATAGACATTACCTGCTCAAATGTTAGTGTCAACAGAAAGGAGAAAAAAAGAACTGTCCAATATTGGCGATCTATTATAGACACTCCACATTCCCTACTCAGATTTCTTCTTGAACCGATAAGCTATTCCAGCATGGCAACGCTACCCGACACTCCGCGATCGCTTACCGCTTCATACAATGAGTTAATTGTTGCATTGTTGCATTGTGTATTTGTTGGATTAACCTCTTGTTTACTAGCTGTATCGTCACTTCTGTTGCCTCCACTCAATTTTGTACTCTCTCTCAACAGCCGCTAGCAGTTTCGCCTGCAAGGATGACAGATAAGGTTTGGCAAAATCCCCAATTCTTGCAACTGCAAAATACTTGAAACCCTTGATTTATCGTTACAATAGTATTAGTAGTTAATAACCCCCAGAGGGTTACTCGTCGTTAGAAGATTCCTTATCTTCTTCGTCATCCTTGTCAAAATTTGTATTGCTGAGGGGGACTTATGGGTGAATCGAAACGCCGAAAGGCGATATTAGGCAATCACTATGGTTTGCCTAATATTTTGAATGAAGTCCAATCAATGTGGACACAGATTAATTTCTCGCTAAAGCGAGTCAAAGATTCTGATAGTGGATGTTTACTTGTTCAGTGTTCTAACAACGACCGAGGATTCCATCAAGACACTATTGCCCAAATTCAAAAAGAAATAGAAAATTGGACATGTGATTTGGATATTCCTATCTTGATCCAAGTTCTCCCAAGGGGAGTTCAAAATTCAGAAACTAAACTTTTTGATGGGTTCCTTACCCTTTGGTGTAATTGTCCAGAATTTGAATTGTGGCGAGAAATATTTGAAAGTGAACTCGTTAGGTAAACTTTGTTGCATTAAATTATTGTTTCCTCGCTGCACCATCATTTCTGTTGCCTCCACTCGATTTTGTACTCCCGTTCCATAGCCGCCAACAATTTTGCTTGCAACGAAGATAAATAAGGTTTTGCTTGTTTCCCCAACCCCTGCAATAGCCAATCCACAGCCTCGTCACGGTTAGCCACTTCATGCAACTGCTGTAACCTCATACATAACTGCTGCATGAATTGGCAATCTTCATCAAACAATTCCAGTAACTTCAGGTGTTCAATCTTCACGGTGTAGTCGCCGTCCCATATCTGGACTGTACAGCTATAGTCTCCAACATGAGTTACCACGCCCCAATAACCTGCTTTACCTCTCAAGTCTGGGTTATCCTTTGGCAAAAGAATGCATATTTCACCAATATGGTAAGGATTGGGTACTTTCGGACTTTCGCGTATCCTATCCACAACGCCTTTCACGATCCGACCGGATGGAATCTTATTGCCAGCTTGCTCTACTGCCTGCTGCCAAACATCTGCTTGCACAGCAGGTTCCAACTCGGCTTTCGCCAAAAAACGCAATTGTCGTTCGTTGGTCGGCATTGGAATTTGCCGACCAATGGTCGGCAAAAACTTTTGAAGATTCTCATAAACCACAGTAGCCGAAATCTTCAAGTACGCCGCATCACGACTATAATTGAAGCGATCGCGGCAGTATTCTTCAAAAGTCCGGTGCGTGGAACGGTACAGCCGTCTGTCCCGCAACTCCATCAGCGCCTGACCTGCTGACAAAAATGCCCTTTCTACCTGACGTTCAAATTGCAAGCGTAAGCTTTGTTCTTCTTCGGTCAACTCTCTTATTTCAACAGCTGTCACCGTAATCGTTGCTGAGGCTGGGTTGTCTTGGCCAGAAGTATTTTCGGGAGCAGAGTCGGTGGCTGGCTTTGGTTCGCCAGATACCGGAGGAGCAACTTTCTTGCGTCTGGATGGTGGTTTGTTCATTGCCCCACCTCCAGGCTGACAGCAGTTGAACAAATATTGAATTGTGTCATCATGGGATATATGTTTTTTATCTATGCCCCCAACAATACGAAGGATGGGGTTTTTCGTTGCTTTTTATATTTTGCAGCTTTAAAGCACTACCAAATATAAAACTCATTAAAAAATCTCATAGAGCAATTATCAAAAAAAAAAAACACCACACCAGAGCCACCACAACAACAAAATACTGTTTGGGTGTATTCTAGAAATACCCTCTTCAACAGACGTGTAAAACAACGGCTAAAGCTTGATTATTTGACAGAGGGTATTGGATTTGGGGTGACTATATAAATCTCATCTAGGTTGAAACCCGTAGTTTTTCCGTATCGGGTTTGAGATGAGTTGTAACCCACACCTGATATTGAGTTTTATTTAGAATGAAAGGGCTTATTTAAATTTTTTGAGCAAAGAAAAGAACCGATAAATAGGGTTTAGTAACATCTCCACCGTGAGCATTTAATATCTGTATAATAGCATCAGAGAAATTATGCTTTTCAGCTTCAGTAAATTCTTGATAAGCAGTTTGAGTTTTCAGAAGACCTAGATATCGTTCTGCATCATAATCAATAGACCAAGGATATTGTTTGACCACTAGGTTTTTGAAACAAAAGCTATTTAATATCCAGTTTTCTCTTTTTTTTATTAGTGATTCAACTGAGGATGGTTTAGCATTAGATATTGTAGGTACATATTTTTGAAACGTTTCTTTGAGCGCCTGAAATATTGAAGTATCTGGTAAAATAGAGAAATTCCAAAAAAACGCAATATAACCTTTTTCTTTTAAAGCTTGTGCAACTTTTGGATACCCTTTTTCACGATTTACCCAATGAAAAGCTTGGGCAGATATTGCTAAATCAAAGGCGCTTGGGCGTAAGTTCCAATCCTCTAAAGTAACTGTCTCAAATGTCACCTTTGGATATAAGCGCATATTTTGAGATGCTATTGCAATCAGTCTTTCACCTGGCTCTAAACAGTAGATAGCGTAGCCCTTTTCAGCAAATGGAACAGTCCCCTTACCTGTCCCGGTTCCAATATCTAAAATTGAAGCTGAATGCGTAAGATTAGCCATCTCAATTACATCTTCAATCAATTGAGATGGATAACTAGGGCGTGCTGCATCATAGATTTCTGCAACTTCATTAAAGGACTCACTACGTTTTCTGTTCATCACTGATAAATCCACAAACGTATTTTACTCCCGATCACTTTCGCTCGGATTTTAGTAAATATTAACAGTTTTACTACTAGAGAAAAGCCTCTGTCTCCAATCCAATTTGACAAGACGCTACCGTTACTATTAATCTGTATAATTGGTAATCATTCGGGTGCAGGGTGCAAGTCTGTACTAAAAATAATTCAGAGATCAACCGAGAAACTTTTACCATGATTTATGACAAAAGCTTTATCCTGGCTTATCAAGGGCAGCACCTTGTTTTGTCTATTGCCTTGGGAGCCAATTGCGGCACAAATTGTTCCCGATGCAACCCTAAGAGTTAACTCCAGCGTCACACGAGAGGGTAATAATACCAGTGCGATAACGGGAGGAACCCAATTCGGAAGCAATTTGTTCCATAGCTTTGGACAGTTTTCTGTGCCCACAGGAAGCACAGTTTACTTCAAAAATGCCCTAGACATCCAAAACATTTTGACAAGAGTGACGGGTAGCTCAATATCTAATATTGATGGTTTAATTCGAGCTAACGGCATAGCCAACGTATTTCTTATTAATCCCAATGGGATTATTTTTGGGGCGAATGCTTCACTGAATATTGGCGGCTCGTTCTTGGGCACTACTGCTAGTAATATTAAATTTGCTGATGGCATCTCCTTCGATGCTAAACCCCTTAGTGGTGCAGAACCTCTGTTGACAGTGAGCGTGCCTGTGGGATTAGGATTTGGGACAAATGCTGGAAATATTCACGTCTTTGGAGACGGTCAAGGTATAAGAAAAACTTCAGACCTCATAGATACTAGTTCTGGTCTACGCGTGCAGCCAAATCAAACCTTAGCTTTGGTGGGCGGTGATATATTACTCTCACGTGGAACGCTTAAAACAACAGGGGGACAGATTGAATTAGGCAGCGTGGCTGGAGCGGGTTTGGTCAACCTGATTCCTACAGATAAAGGCTGGACGTTGGGATATTCAGGCATCTCAGCCTTTGGAGAGATCCAGTTGTCTGGAGCAGCAGTTGATGCCAGTGGTGATGGTGGTGGCAATATTCAAATACAAGCCATGAAGCTAATGCTAGACGGTGGTTCTCAGATTGAGTCCAGCACATTAGGAGCAGGAACGGGGGGAACATTGAAAATTAATGCTTCAGATTCAGTGAACCTAGTGGGATTACCAGAAGTTGATTCGTTTTTCAACACTGGTATATCGAGCCTAGTTTACCCAAGAGCTACCGGATCTGGTGGCAACATCAATATTGAAACTGGGCGGTTAAATATCCGGGATGGAGCAGGGATCGCTGCTGGTACGTATGGCTTCGGAAATGCTGGTTCCATACCCGGATTTCTCACAAACTCAGAAAAAACCGGAGCTTAAAACTGATAAAATGTATACATAGTAAGTATTTCAGCAGTTTGAACCGATGAATCG